>JAAZVO010000170.1 GCA_018623405.1 Crocinitomicaceae bacterium | reverse complement strand
TATTTCTATCTTCATTTTTGGTGGGTTTTGTTTTTCTGAGGTTTCTTGAGCAAATCCTAAAAAAGGGGTTAGGGATGAAATAATCATCAAAACTACTGTTGCAAAATTCTTCCTCATCATTTTAGTAATAATTATTAAAACATATAAACCAAATAACTGTTCTTTGAGTATGACACTATCTGAACAAGACAAAGACAGAATCATTGAAATGGCTTGGGAAGACCGCACCACGTTTGATGCCATTGAATATCAATTTGGACTAAAAGAACAGGAAGTGATTGAGTTGATGCGCAAGGAAATGAAGCCTTCCAGTTTTAGAATGTGGCGCAAAAGAGTTCAAGGCAGAGAAACTAAGCATTTACAAAAACGCGAGTTTACGGAAGGGCGGCATAAAAGTTCTAGACAGCGGCAAATAACAGGAAACAAGATTTCAAAACGCTAAACAACTTGATTTTCAGGTTGTTAAATTAGTGTTATGAAACCAAAAAGACAACGCGTACGAGAATTTTTAAAAAGATTAGGAATCGTAGTTGCGAGAATTTCTATCATCGCAATTCTAATGTTGGTTGGGTTCTAATTTCTAAACTATTGCATCCTTTTTCTTCCTGGTAGTGTATGTTTTTTTAATATTCTGATTGACTCGTTTCTGACATCAACAGTTTTAAACAAACCCCACATGGTGGTTCTGGCATGTTTTCCGGTAACTGAAATATCAACAATGGGCATCGGATAATTTTCACCCACCTGAATTCCAATAAATTGTTGCTCAATAGGTGGAATTTTCCAAGGCTCATGAATGTATTCTTTAGGTAATTTAGCCAATTCAGGTACCCATTCCTTAATAAAAATTCCTTCGGGGTCGTGCTCTTGAGATTGTTTTATTGGATTGTAAACGCGCAAGGTGTTAATGCCTGTCATACCTGCCTGCATTTGGAACTGAGGATAATGAATTCCCGGTTCAAAATCTAAAAATTGTTGGGCTAAATGGCTTGCTCCTTCTTGCCATGGCTGCCATAAATGGTGAGTAAAAAAAGAAACTACCATCGCTCTCATTCTAAAGTTGAGGTATCCCGTTTTATTTACACAACGCATACAGGCATCCACTAGGGGATAGCCTGTGTTCCCGATTTTCCAAGCTTCAATGTATTTTTTATTGATTGACTTTTGAAGTTGATCAAATCCTTTGTTTAAGTTTTCAAACTCCATGGAATCTTCCATTTCGAACTTTTGAATGAAATGGCAATGCCACCTTAATCGAGTTGAAAAGGCCGTGAGTGGTCGTTTGTGAGAGACTTCTTCTTTTGCATTTAGGTAAGCCTGAAAAACGGTTCTCAGGGAGAGGTTTCCCCAAGCCAAATGAGCCGAAATTCTGCTGCAACTTGTCCTGCTTTCTATAGGTTTAGAAATGTGTTTTGAATAATTTTTTCCTCGTTCTCGCAAAAATTCATTCAACACTTTTATTGCGACTTGCTCACCCCCTTTTTGAAAATTATTATCTCCATTAGCTAGGAAATTAGGCGTTGATGTTTTTAGTTCAACTTGATTTATGAATTGGGCCTTTTTTAGGTTTACCTCTACAATTGGAGATAGCATAAACTTATGCCATTCATCGCTCCAGCCTTGCCTATTTTTTCTACCGCGCTGAACCCCAAATTGAGGATACTCTTTCCAATCTATTTCATGCGCTTTGCAAAATTTTCCTACCTCTTTATCCCTTTTGTAGGTGGTTTTTACTCCAGTTTCTTCATGAGACAAAAGGTGAGTAATTTCAAATTTTTCTGAGAGTTTTTGGAGTACAGATATTACTTCGTCGTGAAAAGTAAATACCCTTCCTCCGTATCGTTTTAGTTGTTCATTCAACTCCAAAATTGAATCATTGATGAATTGCCAATGTCGAGCACTATAATCTTTGTGTTCAATTAAGCTTGGCTCAAAACAAAACAGGGGAAGAATGGGAGAACCTAAATCGATAGCCTTTTTTAAAGGAGCATGATCATGCAAGCGGAGGTCTCTTTTTAGCCAAACAACGGTTATTTTTTGTTTGATGGTTTAAAGTTTTACCTAGAAACCAAAAAAATATGTGAAGTGTTTAAACTTGTTGGTGTTTTAAAGCCTCAAGTTCAGCCCTAACAGGGTTGTAGGGTTTATTGGCTGAGCTTAATTTACCCTC
Source organism: Crocinitomicaceae bacterium (assembly GCA_018623405.1). Classification (GTDB taxonomy): domain Bacteria; phylum Bacteroidota; class Bacteroidia; order Flavobacteriales_G; family Salibacteraceae; genus JAAZVO01. The sequence continues at coordinate 3,862 of JAAZVO010000170.1, read as the reverse complement.
TGAGCTTTCAAGAAAATCTTCATTCAATATATCGATAGAGTGAATTACAGTTTCGTCCATTTCAATGGCTGCATCTTTTATCACTTTTATCATCTCATCTTTAGAGTGCTCATATAATTCTTCATGGGCTTCTAAAAGATTAATAACTCCCAAGATGTTGGCTAAAGGTTTTCTTAAAACATGAGAAGTCATATGAGCATAGGCCATTAACTTCTTGTTTTGAGCGGTAAGAATTCTTTCTTTTTTCTGAAGGTCTTCGGTTCTTTTCTTTACTTCTCTTTCTAAAATTTTGTTGTGCGAGGCTTTAACATTTGCAAATGATTTGAATAAAATGGCAATTAAAATTGTCATAATAACGCCTAAAGACAAGAAAATAATTGCGTTGGTTTTATTGGATAGCTTAAGCTTATTTACCTCGTTCTCTTTTGCTAAAAATTCCAGGTCTCTTTTTTGTTTTTCTTGAGAAAACAACATCTGCATATCCATTAATTGTCTTTTGGTCTCAGCATTTGCTATAGAATCATTTAAGGCTGCACCAAGTCGATTTAACTTAAGGGCTTGTTTGTAATCTCCTTTTTGTTCGTAGATTTTAGAAAGTGTAAAGTGGGCATCTTCTAAAATATCTAAACGCTGAATGGCAGTGGCTTCAAAAATTCCTTCTACTAAGTATCTTTCAGCTGTGCTAGGCTCACCTTTAGCATAGTAACAATTTCCAATTTTTATTAGACTATTTATTTAGCCTACTTTCAATTTTTTTTCTCGGGTAATTTGCAACACTTGTTGCTGGTAAAATAAAGCCTGCTCAATTCTACCTTGCTTTTTCATTACCTCAGCCATTTGGGCGTAGGTGTTGGTAGGGTCAAATGGAATAGAGGCATTATTGGCCAACTTTACCACCTTATCAAAGTAGAAGATGGCATTTTCATATTCTTTTTTATCTGCGTAAGTTTCACCAAGATTATGGTAAACATTGGCTAACTCTACACCTTTTCCTTCTTTAATGGCTATTCTGGCTGCTCTTTCAAACAAATCAATGGCCGAAAAATGGTTCCTCAACAGCTTTTGGATGTTTCCTAAATTGGTTAGGGTAATTGGCATTTGCTTATAAAGTTTAAGACTATCGCAAATATTTGCCGCTTCTTAGAAGTGTTTTAAGGCAGTAGTATAATTTCCAACTACTTTATAGATGTAGCCTTTATTGTTTAAATTCTCAACCAACCTTGCTGGGAGTTGGTATTGCCGATTTATTGTAATGGCTGAATCAAAACTTAATACGGCTTTGCCATATTCTGCATTAAGATAGTGGTATATTCCTTTTTGATTTAAGAGCAGGGCTTTAGAAGTGTCATCATCTATCTTTTGGGTAATTTTTATCCCTTCTTTTATTTGACTTAATGCTCCTTCTTTATCATTTACAAGAATTGTGGGCACTTGCTCTTTTATGCTTTTTAACTTGGCTGGTTGAGGGATGTTAATTCCATTTGCATTTGAGAGTACAACACTCCCAAGCATTACCAAGATGAGGTAAATGATTCTTCTTTTTAGCAAAGTAGGCTTTTGTAGCCAGTTGGTAATACAAAAAAATTAAAAATTGAAGGGCTTATCTAAAGAGTAACACACTACCTATGAACAATCGATTGTTACCTAAATAATCTACAGCTTCCACGCGATAGGTGTAGTTATCTTGTTGGGCGAGCATTGAAGAACTAATACTACCGTCCCAACCTTTAGATCTTGAGTCTGTCTCAAAAACAATTTTTCCCCACCTGTCGAATATTTGTAGGGTGTACGACTCAATTCCGTAAATAATTGGTTTAAAAAAGTCATTGTTTCCATCACCATTTGGGGTAAAGGCGTTAGGAGCAAAAAATGCAAACTCTCCTGTAATTTCTAAGTCTAAATAGGCAGTATCAACACACCCAAAAGAATTTATTATAGCTTGTTTTGTGCGGTAAACTCCAACATCTTGGTAAGCGTAAGAGGTGTCGCATGAGGCAAGCCTTTTGCCATCTCCGGTTAAAAGGTAACAGGTGTGGTTTGGGTTTGCCAAATTGGTAAATGTTATTTCTGATTCAAAAATTGAGGTGGTATAGGGCGAGAGTTCAAAATTTGCTTTTGGTGTAGGGTAAACATTAATGATGGTAGGCAGGTCGGTTTTAGTGGTGTCAATACAACCCTCATCGGTAAAAACTGTAAGTGATATATTATAGCTACCCGAATCGTTGTAAATATAAAATGGGGTTGCGCTGTAAGAAGTATCACCATTTCCAAAGTCCCATATATAGTTTAGTGAGGTTTTGGCATAACTTTCATCAGTAATATTTAAGCGATAGGGTGCACATTTTACAAGCCCTTCAACTGAAAACTTTGGAATTGGATGTGGGTAAACCTTAATCTTTTTGGTGACACTTTCTTCACAATCATTTTCATTTATAGTTAGTGTAACATTAAAGGCTCCTGTATCTGAGAAGGAGATTTGTAAGGGGTTTTCTAATTGACTGCTGTCTTGGCTGGCAGATGTACCAAAATCCCAATGAAATTTCGCTGTGGGCGAATATTTTCCACCTGCTTCGAAATTGAAGCTATTGCCAATTAAACATTGTATTTCAGGAGCTTCGAAGTTTGGAGCTAGGGTTTGGTGGATGTCAAAAACCTCGGTAGTTGTATCTGCACAAGAATAACCTGGCCAAGCAATTAGCGTTACTTTGTATTTTCCTGAATCCGGATAAGTATAGGAGGTATTGTAACTATTCGCTGTATCTGCATTGGTAGTAGGGTCTCCAAAGTTCCATTTATAGGGAGCATTACCTTGAGTTTGGTTTAAAAATGAAACCTTATAACCATCACATTTTTCAATTTGAGGTTGCATTTGAGCGATTGTAGATTTTTCGCAGATTACAGTTTGAAATTGAAAATCGCGATAAATTTCACTTAAAAAAACACCTTTTCGATATTCTTTTACTGCTACTCCAAAAACATATTGTCCCATAGTGGTTGGAACTCCTGTAATAATTCCGGTTCTTGAATTTATGGAAAAAGGAGGGTTGGCATCTACTTGATAATTTGTGCTAAAACCAGCTCTCCAAGTTACTTTGCTGTAGGGTGGTGGTGCAGCTGGATTTGGCATTGGGGTATTTGGCCCATTCGGATTTCCACTTAAACCACCTTGTTGGGTGCCACCTCCATGAAATGGAGTGATAAACTCATAAACTAGCGAGTCTCCATCTCGCTCTGTAGCAGAATATTTAATTGAAGTGGGTTTACCTGCACAAACTGCCATTGGCGGATAATGCTCAAAAACGGGTGAGCTATTACATAAATTAAGTGCCTCATCAGAAATATGAACCATATAGGTAGCCCCATTATCTTCGGGATTAGATAAGTTTATTATTGATTTATTTCTGCAGCACCTTTGATAAGCTATGGTATATCCTCCCGGGGTTTTTGGTAGCAAAAATTTTCCTTGATAAATCGCTTCTTCCACGCAAATATTTGAGTTGTATTTGTAGCAAGGCTCAATTGCAGAATAGTTTACCTTAAATGGCCCCACATACTTCAACATGTCGTTTCTCACTAAATTATTGTTGGCATCGTAAGTGGTAACTGCTGCTTCAGCATCAAACGGAGCTTGGCCGTTTAAGCAATCTCGGTAAACTTTTAAAGTAATTAAGTATTCATCATTTCCTAAACACTCATAAGTTATTTCGCCTCCTACAATGTGGGTAGCTAGCGTAGGAAACCCTATGATAATGCAAAAGAAAAGAAGAAATAAACGCCTCACAATTTTCGAAAGTAATGATAAAACAAACAACAAAAAACTAAAGAAATAGTTTTATAACTAAAAAGTTAGTTATATTTGTTT
>JAAZVO010000169.1 GCA_018623405.1 Crocinitomicaceae bacterium | reverse complement strand
AGAAAAATCAAAAAATCTTTTTTCTTTTAAAATATCTAATGTTTCATTGGGCGAAACTCCTGCACAATAAAAAGCTCCGGCAATGGCTCCTGCGCTAACACCTGATATGGCATTTATGGTAAATCCTTTTTCTTCGAGCGCCTTCATTACTCCTAAATGGCAAAACCCTCTTGCGCCACCTCCGCCAAGCACTAAGTTTATCTTTTTCAAAATGATGTTTTTGGTTTAAAAAGAACTTTAAAAGTAACATAAAACCGCTATCAATATCATTAGATTTGCCTGCAAACAAAACCACATGCAAGATAGATTTGGAATAAAAGAAACTTTAGCGGCGTTAGGTATTCAAGACCAAAATAGCGGAGTGTCAACAGGAAAGGTTTGGGCCACCGGAAGGGGCGGTATTATTAAGTCCTATTCGCCTGCCGATGGTCAATACATTGCCAGTGTAACCACTGCAAATCAAGATGAATACGACAATGCTATAGAAAAAGCTCAAAATGCATTTGTTGAATGGCGTAAAATTCCCGCTCCGCAAAGAGGAGAAGTGGTAAGGCAAATAGGAGAAGAGTTGCGCGCCCATAAAGCAGACCTTGGCAAATTGGTTTCTTACGAAATGGGAAAGTCTTACCAAGAAGGTTTGGGTGAGGTGCAAGAAATGATAGACATCTGCGATTTTGCGGTCGGTCTTTCTAGGCAATTATACGGTCTTACCATGCATTCTGAGAGGCCAAACCATAGAATGTATGAGCAGTGGCATCCACTAGGAGTGGTTGGAATTATTTCTGCGTTTAACTTTCCTGTTGCCGTTTGGGCATGGAACTCAATGTTGGCTTGGGTTTGTGGCGATGTTTGTGTTTGGAAACCATCAGAAAAAGTTCCGCTTTGCGCTGTAGCGTGCCAAAATATTATCAATAAAGTTTTTGAAAGAAACAATGTGCCTGAAGGCGTTTCTTGTATTGTAAACGGTGATTATAAAGTTGGCGAGATGATGACCTCTGATAGAAGAGTGCCATTGGTTTCTGCAACAGGCTCCATAAGAATGGGGAAAATTGTAGGAGCAGCAGTAGCGCAACGTTTGGGTAGAAGCTTATTGGAGTTAGGAGGAAACAATGCCATTATTATTACCCCTGATGCAGATTTAGATATGACCATTATTGGAGCTCTATTTGGAGCTGTAGGAACTTGCGGACAAAGGTGTACTTCTACAAGAAGGTTAATTATCCATGAAAGTGTTTACGACACCGTAAAAGAAAAGCTAGCCAATACTTATACCCAATTAAAAATTGGAAATCCATTAGACGAAAACAATCATGTTGGTCCGCTAATAGATAAAGATGCCGTTAACATGTACCTTGATGCAATTGAGCAAATTAAGGCAGAAGGTGGTAATGTTTTGGTTGAAGGTGGAGTACTTTCCGGTGATGGATATGAAAGTGGATGCTATGTAAAACCATGCATTGCTGAGGTAGAAAATCACTACTCAATTGTGCAACACGAAACATTTGCTCCAATTTTATATTTAATCAAATACTCAGATGGTTTAGAAGAAGCTATTGCCATACAAAATGGAGTGGTACAAGGTTTATCTTCAGCAATCATGACCAATAACATGAGAGAAGCAGAAACATTTTTATCTGCAGCCGGCTCAGATTGTGGTATTGCCAATGTGAATATTGGAACCTCAGGCGCAGAAATTGGTGGTGCATTTGGTGGGGAAAAAGAAACCGGAGGAGGAAGAGAATCTGGTTCTGATGCTTGGAAAGCATATATGAGGCGACAAACAAACACAATTAATTACGGAACAGAATTACCTTTGGCACAAGGAATTAAATTTGACCTATAATAATCATAACGATGGAAGATAGAATTAACAAGATCATTCTAGACTATAAAGCAAAAGGCTGGGATACAGAAAGAGTAATTGAGCAACTAAAAGACTTTAGAGCGTATTTGCTAGAAGTTAAAGCTCCTTTTTTAGTAAAAACTACTAGGTTGGCTTATGAATACCTTGAAAGAAACGGAGAGTTTAATGTAGATATTTGGGAAGAAAGAGGTGAAGATGACGAAACTTCTTTTGAGTATTTCATGACTTTGATGAAAGACTATGGAAACAAATACAACAGAGAAGAGCTAATTGAATACCACGAGCTTTTTAGAGAAGACGAAGATTAATGCTTCAAGCAGCACCAAATAAAAATGATATCGAATCCGCCCATGAGCGGATTCGTGCTTTTATACACCGCACACCTGTATTAACCTCTGAAATATTAAATCAAAAAGCCAGATGTAAGCTTTATTTCAAGTGCGAAAACTTTCAAAAAGTAGGCGCCTTTAAGTACCGAGGAGCTACCAATGCTGTGCAAAGCTTAACCGCTAACCAAAAAGAAAAAGGGGTTGCCACACATTCATCCGGAAACCATGGGCAAGCCTTAGCAAAAGCAGCACAAGTTGCAGGAATAAGGGCTTACATTGTAATGCCAAAAAATGCACCACAAGTAAAGGTAGATGCTGTAAAAAGCTATGGCGGCGAAGTAATTTTTTGCGAACCAACCTTAGAAGCAAGAGAAACAACTCTACAAAAAGTTGTGGATGAAAATGGGGCAACATTTATTCATCCATATAACAATTACGAGGTTATTGCGGGGCAGGCAAGTTGTGCGAAAGAGTTAATAGAAGATCAACCTAATTTAGACATTATTGTAGCACCGGTGGGTGGTGGTGGTTTATTAAGTGGAACTTTGCTGGCGGCAGAAAACTACTCGCCCAACATTGAAGTTTGGGCTGCTGAGCCTGAAAATGTAGATGACGCGATGCGCTCATTAAAAAAAGGAGAGATAGTTCCTGCGCCAACTACACCAACCATTGCAGATGGTCTTAAAACCTCATTAGGTGATAAAACTTTTCCAATTATAAAAGAGCATGTATATGGTATCCTTACCGTTACGGAAGAAGAAATTATTGATGCCATGAAGTTGATTTGGCAATATCTTAAGATAATCATTGAACCTTCGTGCGCCGTTCCGCTTGCTGCTATCTTAAAAAAACCTGTAGTATTTCACGAAAAAAAGGTGGGAGTTATCCTCACCGGCGGAAATGTAGATTTAGAAAAACTACCTTTTAACCTTCGTCATTCCTTGGAGGAGTCCCGATGATTATCGGTACGACGAGCAAGGAATCTCTTTTTTTTTAATGAGATTCCTGACTCCTTCCTTCTACGTCGTCAGTCTCAGAAATGATAAATTCTTAAGCAGAGCCCGGTTCTGCAGCAGAATCAGCAGAAATTTTCAAAATATCCCTATCAAACATATACATGCCAGAGCCATCTTTTCCAACTAACCTTAATTGGTCCATCACAGCTCTTGCTAAGGCTTCCTCCTCAATTTGCTCACTTACATACCACTGCATAATATTGTGGGTGGTATAGTCTTTTTCTTGCAAACAAATGTGAACCACCTCATTTATTTGGTTAGTTACATCCATTTCATGCTTCAATAAGTTTTCAAAAACTTGATGAATGCTCTTGTATTTCGCCTCGGGTTTGGTTAAAGCAGGAATAATTGCTTTTCCGCCTCGTTCATTAATAAATTTTACCAATTTTAACATGTGTTGTCTTTCTTCATTGCTATGGCGATACATAAATGCAGTAGTACCTCCAAAACCTTCTGTTTCTACCCAAGAAGCCGTAGCCAAATAAAATTGCGATGATTCTGCTTCAACTTCTACTTGTTTGTTCAATGCTTGTTCTATTTTTTTAGACAACATACTTTTATTTTTCATTAATTCAACTTCGAAGTTAACAACTATTTTACGGAATAGTTGATTTTAAACTACAATTTAGGAAGTTTGTAATATGGGTTCAAAAAAGAACAAGCCTCGAACGTTCAGCTTAAAAAACGAAATTCAAAACGTGTTTCGTGCTAACCCCAAAAAGCAGCTTAACTATAAACAAGTTGCAGCCTCAATCGGAATAAAAGATCACGCCGGAAGAGAAAAAGTGCTAAAGGTTTTATACGAACTAATGGCACAAGAAATAATTGAAGAACTTCAAAGAGGCAAATTCAGAATTATTCCTAAAAAAATATCAGCCACAGGTATTATTGATGTAACAAGAAATGGCTCTGCTTATGTGGTGATGAATGATGTACACATGAAAGATGTTTTTATTCATCAAAAAAACTTAGGAAAAGCATTACATGGCGATACTGTAAATATTAAGGTTTTTCAAGGTCGATCAAAAAGAAAACTTGAAGGCGAAGTGGTTGAGGTAATTGAAAGGGCTAAAACCGAATTTGTAGGCATTATTGAAGTGGTTGGAAAGGTTGCCTTTTTAATTCCCGATGACCAAAAAGTACATATTGACCTTTATGTGCCGCTCTCTAAATTAAAGGGAGCTGAACATGGTGATAAGGTGATTGGAAAAATGAATGATTGGCCCGATGATGCATCAAGCCCATTTGGTGAGGTTTTAGAGGTGTTGGGAAAACCCGGAGACCATGATGTAGAAATGCATTCCATTTTGCTGCAATATGGGTTTCCACATAAATTTCCTGAACTTGTAGAACGGGAAGCTGCTAAAATTCCGCTTGAAATAACCGAAAAAGAAATAAAAAAACGCCGCGACCTTAGAGAAGTAACAACATTTACTATTGACCCTATTGACGCAAAGGATTTTGATGATGCTCTTTCTATAAGAAAATTAGAAAATGGAAATATTGAGGTAGGAGTGCATATTGCAGACGTTTCGCATTATGTAAAAGAAGGAGACAAGATAGACCAAGAAGCAATAGAGCGAGCAACTTCGGTTTATTTAGTAGATAGAGTGGTGCCTATGTTGCCTGAGGCATTATCAAACCAAGTTTGTTCTTTAAGGCCGCATGAAGAAAAACTTTGTTTTGCTTGTGTATTTGAGTTAGATGAAAAAGCAATTGTAAAAAACGCTTGGATAGGCAGAACCGTAATCTATTCTGATAGAAGATTTCATTACGATGAGGTTCAAGAAATTCTTGATGGTGCCGATGGCGACTTTAAAGAAGAGCTTGAAACACTAAATAGCTTAGCAAAAACCATTAGAGGAAGAAGGATGAAATCAGGCGCTATTGGGTTTGATAAAATTGAAGTTCGCTTTGATTTAGATGAACAAAAACAACCAATTGGTGTACGATTAAAAGTGCAAAAAGATGCCCATAAACTAATTGAAGAGTTTATGTTATTAGCCAACCGAACTGTAGCAGAAAACCTAGGTAAAACCGAGAACCCAAAAACATTTGTTTATCGAATTCACGATGAGCCAGACCCTGAAAAGCTTGGTGAGTTTGTACAGTTTATTAAGCGTTTTGGTTATCAATTTAAAGCACGTTCGCCGGTAGAAATTTCTGAATCAATGAACAAGTTGATGAATGAGCTACAAGGCAAAAGAGAAGAAAATGTAATTGAGAACCTAGCTATTCGCGCAATGGCAAAGGCTGTATATTCAACCGAAAATATTGGGCATTATGGTTTGGCTTTTCCATTTTACACGCATTTTACCTCTCCAATTAGGCGATACCCCGATGTAATGGTACACAGACTTTTGGAAAAATATATTGCAGGGGGTAAAGACGCAGACACCTCGAAATACGAAAGACTTTGCAAGCACTCTTCAGATATGGAACGAAAGGCAGCAGAGGCTGAAAGAGACTCCACCAAATATTATCAAGTATTGTATTTGCAGGAGTCAGTAGGCCAAATTTTTCAAGGAGTAGTTTCTGGTGTAACAGAGTGGGGTATTTATGTAGAACTAGAGGAAAATAAGTGCGAAGGAATGATTCGTTTAAAAGACCTAAATGATGATTTCTATTATTTTAACGAGGCAAACTTTAGGGTAATTGGTCATAACTCTGGCCGCATAATAAATCTGGGAGATGAGTTAACGGTGAAACTCAAAAAAGCAGATTTAGTAAGGCGCCAAATAGATTTTGAATTGATTGAAAAAGCTCCTGAGAAAGAAGACTTGAAAGGATATGAAAGGTTTTAATCTTCGAAATGCACAACCATAAAGTTCTTT
>JAAZVO010000168.1 GCA_018623405.1 Crocinitomicaceae bacterium | reverse complement strand
GGACAAGGGTCTGATTACCGCATTTTCGACTCACTCCAAATTGGGAGTGAAATTGAAAAAAAGATTATCAATTATCCAATCCCTGAAAGAAATGAACAGTTAAAAGATTATGCCAATAGGTTAATAAACCAAATAGATACCACAAGCAGCTATGCTTTTATTGGAGTTTCTTTAGGTGGTATGTTAGCTGTTGAGCTCAACAATTCTTTAACACCCAAAACAACTATTTTGGTTTCTTCCGTTAAAGCTAGAAATGAATTACCAAAACCTTTAAAAAGCTTAAAGCACTTCCCCATAAACAAGGGAATTCCTGCAATTTGCTACAAATGGGGTTCTTTTATTGCCCAACCCATTTTTGAGCCTGATAGAAAAAAGAATAAAGCAACTTTTAAAGCCATGCTTAAAGCGAAAGATCCAAAATTTTTGAAAAGGGCTACTTACATGATATCTAATTGGGAAAACACTCAAATTTCCGATAACATTTTTCATATCCACGGTACTGACGATAACACGCTTCCATTAAAACATATTAATGCAGATGTAATTATTGAAAGTGGTTCGCATATGATGATGCTTACTCGCGGAAACGAAATCTCGGAAATAATACAGATGCATCTAAATTCTCTTTAGTTTATTTGTGAAATGGACAGCAAACAAAGGGAGACCTTAAGACAAAAGATTGAAGAGGAAATAACTAAAACAAAATCGAAAATTAAGGAGTACAAAGAGTTTACCCAACCAATTGCGCCCGAAAATGCTATTGGAAGGGTTTCTAGAATGGATGCCATCAATAATAAAAGTATTATGGAAGCAGCTCAGCGCAAAGCAGAAGAAAAACTAAACCAGCTTGAGGTAATGCAATCTAAAATAGATGAAAAAAACTTTGGCGACTGTGCCCGCTGCGGACAGGCAATACCTGTAGGAAGATTATTATTAATGCCTCAAAGCAGGTTTTGTGTAAACTGTGCAGGAAGAAATTAAAACCTATATGAAAGGGTAAGGTCACCAACTAAGCTTTGCCTTAAATCAAAAGTGCTGCTTGTTCCATTTGTTAATTGCCCTGATATTTCATTTCTGATTTCCTTAAAGTTTGTGGTGTAAAACCCTTGGGTAACTAAAGCAGTAGTTAAATTTAACCTATCGCTTAATGCCCATAAAAACCCAACTGTTGTTTTTAATCCTAATCCAAATCCATAGGTTGTAGCATAGTCACCCCCATAAATTGTATCGAATTCATACTCGGGTATTTTAATGGTAGAACCATAAAAATAGGTTGAATCTCCCGTACTAACTCTTTCTGAATATAGGGTACTTTTATATTCATTAGTGTAAACCAACAAGCCATCTACTCCAACAAAAAAGGTATGTTTTTTTTGTGTAGGTTTTCTAAACTCCCAACCAATTCCGGCCGTATAAATATTTTGGGTAAAATTCTGCGACATTTCAATTTTTTTGAGGTTGTCGAGAAAAATGGTTTCCCTTGGTTGAAAAAAATTATTGGCATTGTTGGTAAAGTTTAAACTGTAGCGCATGGCATTGCCCGATGGTAAAATATTTCGATAAATAATACCTGTTTCAAAATTATCGGGCATTCCACCTAAAACACCAACAGCAAAAGATTTTATGTTAACTCCAATTTCGTGATCAATTATTCGCTCCCCCTTTTTGGTTTGAATTGTATCGTTTTTAAATTGTGCATTAGCCTTAGTAGCTAAGAAGAAAATAACAAGAAGAGGAAATACGTATTTCATAATGACTTTTTTTTCAGAAACGCACTTTTAAACTAATTATGATAAGCTTATCCTAATTTAATCAATTTCTCGTTGTATCTCATTAAGATTGCAAAAAGCAAAACCATGGGTAAAGTTTTAATTAAAAACATCAAAAGCCTACTGCAAGTTAGGGAAAGCAAAGAGGCTACAGAAGCAATAGCAGGTAATGAAATGAAAAATTTACCAAGTATTGAAAATGCTTGGTTGGCTATTGAAGAAGGAATAATTGTAGCCTATGGGGAGATGAAAGATTGGCCGGGTATTACCGATTGGAGAAACCTAGAGGTTTTAGATGCTGATGGATGTTTTGTTTTTCCGGCTTTTGTTGATTCTCACACCCATACGGTTTTTGCTGATACAAGAGAAGAAGAATTTGTTGATAGAATTAAAGGGCTTTCCTATCAAGAAATTGCAGCTAAGGGGGGTGGAATATTAAATTCTGCCAAAAAACTACAGCAAATGGATTTTGACCAACTTTATGAACAAGCTTTTGATAGGTTAAACAAAATCATGAAGTTAGGAACAGGCGCTATTGAAATAAAAAGTGGCTATGGCTTAACTGTGGATGCAGAATTGAAAATGTTGAGGGTTATAAAAAAGCTAAAAGAAAATCACCCGCTAACTATAAAAGCAACATTTTTAGGAGCACACGCCTACCCTGCAGAGTTTAAAGAAAATCACCAAGGTTATATTGATTTAATTATCAATAAAATGTTGCCTGCTATTGGCGAAGAAGGTTTAGCAGATTACGTTGATGCATTCTTAGAAACAAATTATTTCTCGGTAAACGAAACAATTAAAGTTCTTGAATCTGCAGCTAAATATGGGCTAAAACCAAAAGTGCATGTAAATCAATTTACTTCAATTGGCGGTATTGAAGCTTGTGTAAATGCCGGAGCAATTTCTGTTGACCACCTAGAAATAATGAAAGAAAAAGATATTGATGCTTTAAGAAATACAAATACAATAGCTACCATTTTGCCATCATGTTCGTTTTTCTTGAGCATACCTTATGCTCCTGCCAGAAAAATGATAGATGCAGGCTTACCTGTAGCCTTGGCAACAGATTTTAATCCGGGCTCAACCCCTTCGTACAACATGAGTTTTGTTTTGGCTTTAGCTTCTATCAAAAATAAAATGACACCTGAAGAAGCAATAAATGCAGCTACTTTAAATGGGGCAAAAGCTATGGAGGTTGAATCTGATTTAGGTAGTATTACCCTCGGAAAAAAGGCAAGCTTTGTTATTACAAAACCTATAAAAAACATGGCTTATCTCCCCTATTCTTTTGGAGAGAACTTAATTGATAAAGTTTTCATTAATGGTGAATTATTTTAAAAACTACCATTCATCATTTACAATAATGACATCCCTCATTTTTTGTATTCCCCTTTTCTTTTTGGTTTGTAAGCTCAAAGCAAAAGAATAACCACATCATGAAAAATAGAGGATTCTCACACATTGAAATTACCATGTTGCTTCTTGGAGTAATTACAATTTTTGCGATTGTTATTGCTTTAGCAGGTCAAAGTCAAGACTATAAAGATGATAAAGACCAAGTAGAGCAAGTATCAAGGTATTAAGCCAGAACCACTACACACAAAGGCCCTTCAATACGGAGGGTTTTTTTTTAACTTATTTTAATTGTTTATACAACAATTGTTATTCCATTTGCTAAAAATTTTTATTTTATGGGAACACAAACACTTACAAAATGGGCAATTGATGCTACACATAGCGAAGTTCAATTCAAGGTAAAGCACTTGGTAATATCAACCGTAACAGGTCAGTTTAATAGCTTTGAGGGAAGCCTTGAAACAGAAAACAGCTACAACGGAGCTGAAGTATCCTTCTCATTAGATGTGAACAGTATAGACACAAACGTTGCTGATAGAGATGCACATTTAAAATCAGCAGACTTTTTTGATGCAGTCCAATATCCAAACATCACTTTCAATGGAAAACTGAATGAAAAAGGTGGTGAAGCCTACTCTTTAGTTGGAGAGCTAACCATTAAAGATGTTACCAAATCAATTTCATTAAATGTAAACTATGGCGGCGAAATGGTTGACGGTTACGGACAAACCAAAGCCGGTTTTGAAATTGAAGGAGCAATAAACAGAAAAGAGTTTGGTTTAACTTGGGATATGGTAACCGAAGCAGGTGGAGTTGTTGTTGGAGATACCGTAAAATTGATTTTAAATATTCAGTTGGTAAAGCAATAATTAATAAAGTAGAGATTTTTAAAAGGCCTTCTCAATTTTTTGAGGAGGCTTTTTTGTTTTTTGATTGTTTGATTTTGTTTTTTTGTGGCTAAATCTTACCCAAATTAAATTACCAAAACAAAATCTTCGTTTTTTCCTAATTCTAATTGTTTTGGGTTTTGCTTTTGGTTGGTTTGAAACCATAAATAAAGGCCCCTACTCTTTGCACCAATGGCGCCAAGCCGATTGTTTATCAATAACCCAAAACTACGTTAATAATAACCTCAACTTTTTTAAGCCTGAAATACATTGGTTAGGCACAAAGGGGAATGGAAAAACAGTTAGTGAGTTTCCCATTGTATATTTTGTTGTAGCTACAGTTTGGCACTTTTTAGCACCTTATCATCTTTTCTATAGATCGCTAACCTTATTATTTAGCTTTTTAGGAATGTTTGCTCTTTTCAAAATTTCAAGCCGATTTATTGAAAATAAAATCTTCAAATTTTTACCCGTATTATTTCTATTAGGCTCTCCCCTTTATGTATATTATGCCAACAACTATTTAATGAATGTTTATGCCCTTAACTTGAGCGTAATTGGTTGGTATTTTTTTATTGAAGGTGTTTTTCGAAAAAAGCATAGCCTATTTATTTGGTCATCTATCTCATTTTTAATTGCTGCATTACTAAAAATAACCTCATTATTTAATCCACTATTAGCCTTATTTGTTTTCCTGTTTATCAGTAAAGACAACAGAAAATTTATTAATGTTTTCGTTTGGCTAATTTCATTTTTTACTCCTATTGTAATTTGGTATTTATGGAGTATAAATTATAACCAAAACAATAACCACGGCATTTTTCTGCAAGGTATACTACCTATTTGGAAACTAACTTCAAATGAAATTCCCATAATTTTTGAAAAGCTTTGGAACAACCTCAGAATGCAATTTTTGAGTTTACCTAACCAAGCAATATTCCTGCTACTATTTGGAGTTATTGTTTTTTATTTCAAGAAATTACCGCTGATTTTAAAGCTAATTTTCCCCTTATTATTTATTGGGTTTGTGTTTTATATAGTGCTGTTTTACCAAGTGTTTGATGTGCATGATTATTACCTAACTAACTTTCTAATAATCCCTGTTTTTGTATTTATACTTGGAATTTATTTAGTCGAAAAGCATATAGGTATTGAAAAGGTACAGGTTTTCATACCCATATTACTTGTTGCGGGAATTGCTTTTTCAATAGTTGAAAACCGGGCTAAGTACTACCCTCCAAAGTCAGTAAAAAGAAGTTTTTATCTGCTTAGTCAAGAACAGGTTGATCTTTGGAATTGGTACCATTGGCACTATGGAAATACTTTTTATTTGATTGAAAAAAACAAAGGGAAGCTTCAAAACTTAATTCCAAAAGAAGCTACCATTATTTCAATACCAGATGAAAGTATAAACGTTACCCTCTATTTAATAAACCGAAAAGGAAATACAGATTTTGGATACACCCACTTCTCTAATGCAGAAAAAATTGATTTTTTTAAATCGCAAGGAGCTGAATACCTTCTCATAAACGATTCTACAGCTTTAAATAGACCTGAAATTTACAGTATAGAAAAGCAATTGGTTTTTAAAGATGGAAATCTTTCACTTTTCAAAATCTAAAAACTAAACAAGAAGATTAAATTTGCATCTCAATTTACCCGGGTGGCGGAATTGGTACCCCGATAACTATCGGGGACGCCAAGTTGAGGGCCTGGGTTTGTTCTTAAAATATCAATATCACCTTTGTGATTTGTTCCATACCCGGGTGGCGGAATTGGTAGACGCGCTAGGTTGAGGGCCTAGTGACCGTTTAGGTCGTGCAGGTTCAAGTCCTGTTCCGGGTACTCTTATAGCCTTGTAATATTTTGATTATGAGGCTATTATTTTTTTATTGAGTTACATAAGGGTACTCAATCGGGGCCGGTTTTTCAAAATCAATCACACTGCTCTATTTCTGAAACTTCTCCAGAAATTTTTGGACTGAGGTACGGCACATCGAGGTTTAATCCTCTTAACACAAACAAAACCCCTAACATTACAATGAACACAGGTATTGCTTTT
>JAAZVO010000167.1 GCA_018623405.1 Crocinitomicaceae bacterium | reverse complement strand
TTCTTTCTCTCTAAAACTAAATTATTACCGTGGTCATAAGGCTTTGTGCTGAATTTGGCATATTCATCGCACATTTTTAGGAAAACAGAAAATCTTTGAGTAGGAGTAATTTTCATGAACTTTTCCTCTTGTTTTTGTTTGCTTTCCTTTTTTGTGGTGAATGATATTTGTGCCATTGTTTTGCTAAGGTAAAGGAATTTTAGGTCCTTCGCCTTCAATTAGCTCAAACCCATCTCCTTGCCAACGTTGCTTTGCTTTTTCAATTTTTGCTTGGGTGGAGGCTACAAAATTCCAATGGATAAACCTTTCTTCTTCTAAGGGTTCGCCACCAAAAATTAAAATATGAGTGTTTGGATGAATTTTTATAGAACACCAATTTGCCTTTTTAGAAACTAGCATGTTTCCCTCTTCAATAATTTCTCCTTCTGCTTCTATTTTTCCACTAACAACACAAATTCCTATTTCACCTTTCAGGCTTTCTTCCGATTGAAAAATAGCTTCTTCTTTATTTTTCAATTCCAACATAAATAAGTGGGAATGCACTTTTACAGGAGAAGTTTTTCCAAACGCTGTACCTGCTACCAAAGTAAAGTCTATGTTGTTTTTTGTCCATTTAGGAAGTTGTGTTTTTGGAATATGCTGAAAGGTTGGTTCAATTTCTTCCAAATTTTTAGGTAAAGCCACCCAAATTTGAAAGCCATGCATTGGGTAAGTTTTCCCATCTCGCATATCCTCTGGAGTACGCTCGGTATGCACAACACCTTTGCCTGCAGTCATGAAGTTTACATCACTCGCAGTTATTCTTTGGATAGTTCCTATACTATCGCGGTGCATCATTTCGCCTTCAAACAAATAGGTTAGGGTAGATAGGCCAATGTGTGGATACTGACCAATATCTGCATAATTACCGGGTTTAACTTCTACAGGTTCCATGTGGTCTATAAAAATAAACGGACCAACCATTCTTTTTTTTCGAAAAGGAATTAACCTTCCCACTAAAAAGTTTCCAATATCACGACTTCGTTCGGGAATTATTTGAGTATTGTTAGACAATTTAGTACGCTATTAAAGGATTAAGTTTTGTGTAAATATACCTTCTGCAATAAATAAAACTAGAGAGGTTTATCTTTGAAACAAAATTGGAGTTTGGATGGTTTTAAATTATTAAATGAAGAAAGCACTAATTCTTACTAATAACACTGTTTTTAATCATGGTATTTCTACCATCATTAAAGAGTTGTATCCTAAAACCGTTATCTACGAACATAGTTATCCCGAATCTTTAAAGCTTAAAGGAATTGAAACGCCTTTAGATTTTGTTTTAATAGGCAAGTCATTTTATGATGAAGCCAAAACCGTTTTAGGAGAAGACCAACTAAGTAAGTTAATGAGTGCCCAACCAACGCTTTTTGTATCTACCAAAGATGCACAAGTAATTTATGATTACCACAGGTTAGAAATTTACGGTTACATCACCATTGAAGACCCAATTGCAGAAATTAAAGAGGGGGTAAAAGCTTGTTTTGAGGGTAGAAAATACTTCTGTCAAAGTGTTGTGAAAGTACTTATTGAATACTCCATGAAAATGGGCAGACAACCCAAAGAAGAAAACTTGCATGAAAAACTTTCTGATAGAGAAATGCAAATTTTTATGATGGTTACCCAAGGAAAATCTGCAAAAGAAATAGCAGATAAGCTATACTTAAGCACGCATACAGTTTACACCCACCGTAAAAACATCTTAAAAAAGCTTGCTTGCAATTCTGCTGCTGAGCTCATTAATTACGCTTATTCTCAAGGACTTTTAGAGCAAGAGTAAAACCCTGTTTTACAAACCTTTTAGCATTTTTTGGAAAATAAAAACTGCTATTTATCACCTTAAAATTACCTAACATTAGGTATTCAAATTACCCAATGTTGTGATTGATTTGCAGGAAGTCTCAAAATAATTTTGCCTGCAAAACAGAAACAATGCGAAGAATAATACTTTCAATCATTTTTTTAGGTGGTTTTTATGGATTTAGCCAAACCGAAAAATCCTTAACCATGGACCCAAGTTACACCAAAAAGGTTTTTTACAGTTTCGAAAATGGTGAGGTTGGTTCTATGAGAAACGACAATTGGGATATTGCTTTTGCAGTTTATACTACCCAAACAGCTGCCATTAGAATAAATGGTGGTTTTGGGGCTGAGCTTTATCAATATACAGGTGGAGACACTGCTGAGTGGGCAAATTTAGATACTGCAGGGTTAAACACTTTAACAAATTGGACAAGAAATCGAGACGATCAATCGGCTTATGAACCAAGTGCTTTTGAGGCACAAGCTACAGGACACCCAAATTACGGTTGGGGAGAGTACAATAACATTACCCATAATGTAGTAGGTACAAAGTTATTTGTAGTTAAAACTGTTGCCGGCGATTACAAAAAAGTATGGATAAAAGAGCAAAAAGCAATTGGTAATACCATTACCATAAAAGTTGCTAATTTGGATAACACCGGAGAATACACCAAAACCATTGATAAAAGTGTTGGCTCAAAAAATTACCTCTACTTTAATTTGGCTACAGAGGCTGTTATGGACAATGAGCCAAGTAACCAAACCTATGATATAGTATTTACCAAGTACGAAGGTTTGGCGGGCCCAACAAGTTATTACCCTTTAACAGGAGTTGTATTAAACAGAGGAGTTGGTGCAGCAGAAATGAGAGATGTTCCGGTTGCAGATGCAGACCTTACCCAAGCTAATTTTGTAGATGATATTGATGTAATTGGCTCAGATTGGAAGTCGTTTAACATGACTAGTTTTCAATGGGAGTTACCTGATTCACTTTCTTATTTTGTGGAGGATTTAGCAGGCAACATTTGGCATTTGTGGTTTACCGATTGGGAAGGCTCAACCACAGGTAATTTAATGTTTATGCAAAACAAGGTAGTTAGCGCCTCTGCAAAAAAAGTAAATTCAAACAGGAACTTTAAAATATATCCAAATCCTGCTGTAGGTTTTGTTCAGTTAGATTTTTCAACTGAGGTTTTAAATGCTTTTGAGTCAATTGCTATTGTAGATGTAACAGGTAGAACAGTTTTTGAAAGCTTCCAATTGCAAAACATTCAAAATCAGCCAATAAGTACCACAAATTTTGATAAAGGATTGTATTTCGTACAACTAAAAGGCACCGAAACCATCACCCAAAAGTTGGTAGTAAAGTAAACTTTGAAAAAGCTTTTAGTATTTGTTTTCAAAGTTGTTTGGGCTGCTAATTTTTTAGCGGCCCAAACTGCTATTACTGTACTTGATGGAGAAACAGCAAAGCCGCTTACAGGAGCTTACGTTGTAGCCCAAGGTAAGGCAGAAAACAAAGCTGTAGCTTCAGGATTCACCAATAAAGAGGGTGAGGTGTTGTTGAATGCAATTCCACCTTTTTCTGCAATTATTTCTTTTAGTGGATACAAAACAGAAGTGATAGAGGTTCACTCAAAAAATCAAGCCATTACGTTATTCTATCTATCTCAAAATCTTGATGAATTTGTGGTAACCGCTTCAGCAGTTCCAACAAGGGTAGAAGATCATGTGCAAAAGGTTAAGGTGATAAATGCTGAACGCATCAACTCACAAGGAGCAATGAACCTTAGAGATGTGCTTCAAAACGATTTGAACATTCGCATAACCCAAGACAATATTTTAGGTTCAGGCATTCAAATGCAGGGTATTGGCGGAGAGAATGTAAAAATCATGATGAATGGCGTGCCGATTATTGGAAGGCTAAACGGAAATGTTGATTTAAGCCAAATCAACATGAACCAAGTGGAAAAAATAGAGATTATTGAAGGGCCATCTTCTGTAAATTACGGAACCAATGCTTTAGGAGGTGTAATAAACATCATCACAAAAAATAAGCAGCAAAACACCCTTACCACAAACTTAAACAGCTATTACGAAACAGTTGGTAACTACAATTTTGACGGCGATTTAGGAATTCAAAAAGGAAGACACCTTATACAACTAAACGGAGGAAGGTATTTTTTTGATGGCTATTCACCGGTAGATTCTGCAGGACGGTTTCAAACTTGGCGACCTAAAGAACAGGTTTTTGCAGGGGTAAATTACGGTGTTGGGTTAGGCAAACTTCACTTTAGTTATCAAGCCAAAGCCTTCCGTGAAATCATACAAAGTAAAGGAGCCCCTCAAAGTCCGTTTTTTGTTTCAGCCTTCGATTCGTATTTTACTACATATCGCTTTGATAATAGTGTGTATCTTAATGGTTACTTAAATAAAAATCATCATGTAGATCTAGTTGCTTCACACAACTTTTACCAAAGAGAAAACAGAAACCTATACAAAGATTTAGTTACCTTAAACGAATCTCCGCTTGATACAAATGTTGAAGAATTTCAACTAACCATGAGCCGAGGAACCTACAACTATGTTAACAAAAACAGTCCTGTAAACGTGCAAGCAGGTTACGAGTTAAACCTAGACCGTGCCAACGGAATTAGAATTGAAAATGGATTACAAAATATGGAAGATTACGCGGTTTTTGGCAAGCTTGATATAGGTTTATTCGAAAACAAAAAGCTATTGATACAACCAGGTGCAAGGTTTATCTACAACTCTGCCTATGATGCGCCAATTACTCCATCTTTAAGTTTAAGGTTTACCCCGAAAGAGAATTTGATATTTAGGGCAAGTTATGCCAACGGATTCCGCGCCCCAAGCTTAAAAGAATTGTACTTTGTTTTTGTTGATGTAAACCACAATATTTTCGGAAATCCTGATTTAAGAGCTGAGTCTAGTAACAGTATTAACGCCTCTTTGCAATTAAACCAAGCTATAAACAGAGCAAACCTTCAACTTAACATTTCAGGATTTTACAATCAAATAAACGATCAAATACGTAGTGTGGCAACCAATATTTCAGTTGATTCTGTTATGTATAGAAATGAAAATATTGAAAGTTTTACTTCACAGGGTTTTAGGGTAGAAGCTACAGCAAATACCACGCGCCTCACCACCAATATTGGCTACAGTTACACCGGTGTTTTAAACGATTTAGGACAAGATCTGCTTGCCCTCAATAAGTTTGTGTATTTCCCTGAATACCAAGTAAACTTTAAATACAGATTGATAGAGTGGGGAAGTTCGCTAAATTTCTTTTACAAGCAATTTGGAGATCAACCTGTGTTGTTTACAGAGTATGATGATGCTGTGCAGGCAGAAGTAATAAAACAAGGTATAATTTCGGGTTATGGCATGATGGACGTAAGCTACAACCAACCATTTTTTGATGGAAACTTAAACGTTACCCTTTTTGCCAAGAACATTTTAAATGTTGCTAATATTCAGCAAACTGCGGGAATAAATACAGGAGCTCACACCTCAGCAGGTAATTCATTACCGGTATTATGGGGAAGAACTTTTGCAATTTCTTTAAAATACAACTTCAAAACAAAGCAATGAGGTGGATTAACTTCATATTAATTGGGCTTTTGCTTACAGGATGTTTTAAAGAAGATATTCCTGTTCCACCTTACACTTCTCCTGAAGGTATTGAAAGCAATACTGCAGCAGTTGGACAGTACTACGAAAACCAGGTTTTCTTTGATTTAGAGTCCAACACATTTGTAAAAACAATTGATAGAACCTCGTGGGATTTAGCCTTTGAAACTCAACCTAATGGTCATTACATTTTCTTGAACGGGGCTAATTTAATGCGGGTTATTAGAACGGGAACTACAGATTTTGAGGCCGTAACCTCTCATGCTAATTCCGATTGGTTTTACGACAACTCAAATGGAGTGGTTGAGGAGCTTGCCATTGGCAATTGGGCAAATGAGAATAGCGGTGTTAATTACACATCAAAAAAAGAAGTTTACATTATTGATAGAGGTTACACGCCTTTGGGTGAAAAAAGGGGAGAGGTTAAATTCCAATTGCTTGGTTTAACTGATGGTAGTTATACCTTAAAATTTGGTCCGCTAAATAACTCAACAGTTTATGAGGTAACCCTTACCAAAGACGACCGTTACAACTTCGTGCATTTATGTTTTGATGATGGAGGTAAAACAGTTTTTGCAGAGCCTTTAAAAGAAACGTGGGACCTTGTTTTTACGCAATACACGGCCAAGGTTACACAAATAACCACGGGAATTGTAGAAGATTACAGTGTAAACGGTGTTTTGTTAAACCGAAATAGAGTAGAAGCCACCAC
>JAAZVO010000166.1 GCA_018623405.1 Crocinitomicaceae bacterium | reverse complement strand
TGCTTTCTCGTGTTTATCATTAAAATGAACCCTACAATCCCTTAGCTTTTTATTATGAATACTAACCTCTTTAGCCCGTTTGCGTGCAAGTTTTTTAATGCCTGAAAGCTCTTTTCTTTCCCTTTCGCTTTGTAGAATTCTTTTTTGAATTTTATCAGCCGTTTCAGGGTTTTTGTGAAGAAAATCATCAAGCTTTTTTGTCAGAAAGTCAGAAACAAAAGCTCTCATAGAAATGCCGTCTTTTTCTATTTCTGTTGAGCCGAGCTTTGTTTTGGTTTGACTTTCGAAAATGGGTTCCATCACTTTTACTGCAACTGCTGCAACAATTCCTGAACGAACATCAACCGCTTCGAAGTTTTTACCAAAATGATCTCTTATTGTTTTTACATAAGCTTCTCTAAATGCACCTTGGTGCGTACCCCCTTGCGTTGTGTATTGCCCATTCACAAAAGAATAATATTCTTCTCCGTAGGCATTTGTATGAGTAATAGCTACTTCTATATCATCACCTTCTAAGTGTATGATTGGATAAAGTGATTCTGCTGAAAGGTTATTGGTTAAAAGGTCTTTTAATCCATCTGTAGAGAGGTATTTCTGTCCATTAAAATGAATGGTTAATCCTCTGTTAAGGTAACAATAGTTCCAAAGTAACCGCTCAACGTATTCCGTGCGGTATTTAAATGCCTTAAACAGTTCTCCATCGGGCTGAAAATATACCCTAGTTCCTCTTCTTAATGACGATTCCTCTAGTTCGTATTCTTTGGATAGGTTTCCTCTTTCAAACTCAGCTTTTTTTAGCTTTCCATCTCTAATAGACTCTACACAGAAATAAGAAGAAAGGGCATTTACCGCTTTGGTACCAACCCCATTTAATCCAACAGATTTTTTAAAGGCCTTGGTGTCGTACTTTCCACCGGTATTCATTTTTGAAACCACATCAACCACTTTTCCTAAAGGAATGCCTCTTCCGTAATCTCTAACTTTTACAATATTGTCTCTAATGGAAATGTCAATTGTTTTACCATTTCCCATTACAAACTCATCTATTGAGTTGTCTAACACTTCTTTAAGTAGAATGTAGATTCCATCATCGGCCGATGAACCGTCACCCATTTTACCGATGTACATACCGGGCCTAAGACGAATGTGTTCGTGCCAATCTAGGGAGCGTATGTTTTCTTCGGTGTATTGTACTTCAGCCATAGGATTGATGTGGGGATAAATTTATGTAAATATCGCCCCATCTTTATATGTTTAAAACCTCTATTATCAACAGGTTTTTCAACGGTTTCAGCGGTTTTTAACCCATTATCTAAGGTTGTTTTATACTGAGTAATTCATTTGCTCTCCACTCAGCATAATTCCATGATAACCAATGATTTGAAGCATATTGGTTTGTAAAGACTTTTTTCTTTTCTGAAATTATCACCTTAAATTCTTGTGGAGAAATATACTTGGCTGAGTAAGCAGAACTTGACTCTGCTAATCGAGATTGTTGTAAGTTATTTTTCTCCTCTAAAAATGATAAATCATCAATTATGTGGGGTAATGCACTTGAATTCAAGTTTGTTAGATAGTTTAAATGTAGGAAACCTTTTGAAGAACTTGAAAAGTTGTATTTCGCAATAATTACGTCCCAATTAAACATAGTTGAAACTACCAGCAAAAAGTAAATAAACGCGCTGTTTACCTTCCATAAATAATAAGTGTTTCGTGTTTTGTTTATTTTTTGATAAACTGAATATAAACCGAACATTGTGGCTGCCAAGAAGAAAAGTAAAAATATTCTACCGTAAGCCAATGAAAAATATTGGATGTACAAGAAGTTTCTAAAGGTAACTGAAAAAACCAATAGCATGTTTAACCCAAGCCAAATGTTTGAAAACCTTTTTAACCACAAGTTTTTGGAGAAAAAATTTAGATTTCCTCTAAAAAAATAAATCACCACAGCAATAGAAACCAAAATTGAAATGGTTAGCAAGCTCATACCTTCATGCACAAAACCTTTAAGGTATTGACCATTCCAGTTAAAACCAAACCAAACATCTTTTGCCTCAAAAATTAATAACAGTATCAGCAAAAAATTTAGAACCGCAAGAAGAAAAATTGCCATTTGGTATTCGTGCTTTAGTCCCATTTTTTTGAAACTAAAGTACTGCTGTTTTTCTCTTTTTAATTGATTGTTTTTTGATTTATCATACTCGGTTAATCCTAAATGTGGTTTTGCAAAAAAGAATGGTATTGCTAGGCTAAACCCTAAAATAAAAAAGGCAATAACCGGTGTTTGGATAATACTCCACAAGTAATTAGAAATGCTTTCAAAGCAGGCAAAAACTGAAGCAGAAAGCACCCCAAAAGTTGGATTTGAATTAGCATATAAATTAAAATACAATCCGATTACCAAGAGGGGAATCAAAAATATCACTCCCCTTTTTAAATAGTAAACAGGAGCACCAATTTGCCTCAAAATATTTAAAAGATCGTCCCAATAATGTAAAGGACTTTTTAGCCAACTTGGAACTATGCTTAAGGCTAATAAATGCAATGATTTAAAGTGGGAGTTGGCCAAGCCCAAACTCAAAAGGTAAAGGCTTCCAATACTTACCCAAAATCCCAAATAGGTGTGATGAATAAAGGTGAATACAACAGGAATAACAGCACCGATAAATAACAATTTTTGAAATTTATTGAGGCTACTTTGTTTCAAATAAAAAACCGAAATCAACCAAAAAACCTGAAATAGAAACAAGTTTAAACCCCAAGGCTTCTGATAAAATAATATGGGGAATATTAAGGCCGAAAATATTACTAAAAACAGCCTTGAAGAATACAATTGTTTTAGCATGGAGTGTTTTAAGGCTAAAACAAAAAAACAATGTCTTTATTGTTAAAATGCTAGTTATTTTACTTCACTATTGTTACAAAACCTTTTTTGGTAATATTATCTCCTGTATAAGTTTCTAGTATGATTTGGTAATTATACAAATTAGAATTTTCTACTACGCTTCCGTTTACCGTACCATCCCAAAAATTTCCAATTTGATCTGTTTGAAAAACCATGGTTCCCCACCTATCGAATATTTGGAAATTCACCAATCCTTTAAACCCATCAATTACCATTTCAAACTCATCATTTATACCATCGCCATTTGGCGAAAATGCATTTGGAATAAACAGGTATTGCTCATTAAGTATCTCAATGGTTACATTGGTATCTAAGGTAAAACATCCATTGTAATCAGTTATGTAAACGGTGTAGGTAATACTTTGAACCGGTTTGGTTTGGGTTTCAATACAATTTGGACAAAAAACACCAGTTGAAGGAGTCCACAAAGCATTAATTGAATCACTTGAATTAACCCAAAGGTTAGCTAATTCACCTAAGTAAATTGAGGTATCATCAACTACAGTAAACTTAGGTTTTTGAACAACTTCAATCTCCGCAAAACCTGTATTTACGCAGTTTCTTTTGTCGGTAACTGTAACTTGGTATTTGGTAAAGTTGGTTGGACCTGCCATTACGGTATCTTCATTTGTTTGGCTTAATCCTATGCTAGGCGACCACCTGTAAGAAATTCCACCTGAGGCAGTAATCCTTATTGAATCTCCAATACAAATTGTTTGCTGTGGAGTTGTTCTTACATCAGGAAGCGGAAAAACTACTACCTCAGCATCAATTGAGTCTGCACAACCGGTTAATGAATCTAGAGCCACCAATTTTACATTTTGGGTACTTGCCAATTGATAAGTATGGTTAAAGTTTAATCCAAACCTTGTAACCCCTTGGGTTTGCCATTTGAATTTATCTGCACCTGTAGATTGGTTATTGCTATTGATTGTTAATGGCACGCAACCTTGTAACTTATCTAATCCAAAAGCTGCTTCAGTAAGATGAATAAGAATTGTATCTTCTAAAAACTTCGGACATTTTAAGGCGGTATCAATCATAAAAGCCCTAACTACAAGCTTACCCGGAAATAAAAATTTATGATACGATGTATCTAGGTTACCCGGTAAAATAGTGTCTAAACCATCGCCAAAATCCCATTTTGTTTCTAAAATTCCTTGCGCTGAATCTAGGGCAAAAATTGCTCTTTGTCCTGTACAAACAGTATCATCTAGGATATTCATTTTAGCAAAAGGGCCATCAATGGAAATGTAATCCTGTTTCTCTAAAGTATCTAAACAGCCATAGGTAGTTTCAACAATAAGTTCAACATCATATTTTCCGGGTCGAGTATAGTTTTTGAAAATTGGGTTTGTAGTGGTTGTTATGGGGGTACTACCATCACCGAAATTCCAAATGCGAGATGCAATAAAGTTGTGCATGGTACTATCGTTAAACTCAACAATTGCAGGGTAACAGGAAGTATCTGTAGGGTTTGCAAAAAACTGGGCATTTGGCTTTGCTTGAATATCCATATAAGCGAATCGCTTAGTAGAGTCAACACAACCGTTACTGTCTGTTACGATGGCTAATAAATCAAATTTGCCTGCATTTGCATAAGCATAGTTTGCGGGGTGCTGGTTAGAAGTATCTCCATTTCCAAAATCAAAGAAGTATGTATTTCCTTGTTGGTGATACATATTTTCCAAAAGCGTTGGTTCATTTTCGCAGAGAAAAGGGTCTGTAAACAGCAATAAAGGTGGTTTTATGGCACGTAGAAAAGATTTTCGGGTAATAGAGTTTTCACAGCCAAATGTGTCTCTCACGGTATAAGTTACGTCGTACCACTTGGTAGCATTCGGGGTAAAATTGCCTTGCGGATTTTGACTGTTTAGAGTAATACCTCCCCAAAAATCCCAATTCCAAAACACCAAGTTTGTATCGGTTTTTGTTAAATCGGTAAACTGAGGTTGAAAAGGTACGCAACCCTGAAAAGTATCAACAGCAAAATCAGGTTCAGGGTCAAAAATTTGCATCCAACTGTAAGCGGTGTCTTTACATAAATTATCATCTGATACTATTAAGGTAATTGGGTAATAACCCTTTATTGTCATGGTATTGTTCAGTATTGGTCCTGAAGAAAACACTTTTGCTGTATCTATCAACCAAGTGTAGCTACCATATTTTTCATCTTTACTATCTGAAGCATCAAATTGCACCTTAAATGGCAAACAACCAATTGAATCTGAAATTGAAAATGCTGCTTTTACATCTCTAACTTTAACAGTGCTTTTGAATTCATTTTCGCAACCATTATTAATGTTTTTGGAATATAAACTTACCGTGTAATCGGCTGATGAATAATAGGTATGAATGGGATTCAAAGTATTGGTATCATTTGGAAGGGTATCTCCAAAATCCCAAAAAATACTATCTCCTCCCAAGACATTGGCATTAAATTGAATATCATAGGGAACAGAACAATCTACAGTGTAATTAAAAATATTTACCGGTCCTAAGACTCTTCTTGCTTGTTGCATAATCATGGTATCAGGACATCCGTTATACAACACAATCAAAGAAATATCCATGAAGCCTGTGTCTTTATATGCAATACGCGGGTCAAAAATATTTGAGGTTTGTCCATCACCAAAAGCCCATAAATACTCATCAATAAGCGATGTGTCGGTAGAAAGATTTGTAATAGTTAACGAGTCTGAAGCACAAGCTAAGTTGGTATCTATTGTAAAAAGGGCATTCTGTTTTATCCCTACTTCAACAACAATAGAAGTAATGTATTCACAAGAATCTCTAGTTCCTACTGTAAGGTAAACAGTGTAATCTCCGGGGGTTGTATACACCCTAGATTGATTTGGACCTCCGTAAAAAGTAGTATCGCCAAAATCCCAAAACCTGTAATAAACAGAGTCTTTAGGAGTGCTTAAATCTTCGAGGTTAACCGCAAGAGGCGCGCAACCTTTATGATCTATAGAACCAATATTGGGAATAATTTCGAAAATGTGAATAGCTGAATCTAAAGTTAATTCTGCTTCGCAGCCATATTTGCTTGTTACCACCATTTTAGGAGAGAAGGTGCCATATTTTGTGTAAGTAAAACTTGGCGAAGGTGATTGGTTGCTCACACCGAACTCGCCTGACTCCCAATAGTAAGATAGTCCATTGGTGTTTAGGGTATTAGAATCGGGAGTGAACTTTACCGTAAATGGCGTTTCGCAACTAAATGATTTATTCACCGTAAAGGATGGATTAAGGTATATAACATGTATTTGACGTTGAATAGTATCTCGGCAACTCGCTGTGGCTGCAACAATTAGCTGAATTGTAAAAACTCCTGTAGCATTATAGGTA
>JAAZVO010000165.1 GCA_018623405.1 Crocinitomicaceae bacterium | reverse complement strand
TAAAGAACAAGCGGTATTAAAGCGATTAATTAATACTGATGAGTTTGGAAAAAGAGTTACAGAAATTGAATTTTCAGATTTAAAAAACACACTACAATTAAAAAATAGTGTGGTTACAATTCCATCAATCTCTGTAGCTTCATCAGTTATGGATATTGCGGTTGAGGGTACTCACTCATTTGAAAATGAAATTGATTACTCATTAAGTTTTAACCTGCGAGACCTTATGATGAAAGAAAAAACTTCCACTACTGAGTTTGGTGAAATTGAAGATGACGGGTTAGGTGGAAAAATTATTTACTTAAAGATAAAGGGTACAACTGAAAAGTTTGATATTGAATGGGATAAAAAGAAAAAGCGGGAGGCCCAAAAGCAAGAATTTGAAAAAGAAAAAGCTGTAATTAAAGAAATACTAAAACAAGAGTTTACCAATTCAGAAAAAGAAACAGAACCGGAAGAAAAAGCTTTTGAAATAGAATGGGAAGAGTTTGAAAACCAAAATGATACTGCTCTTGAAAACCCTCAACAAGATACCACTGCAATTAAAAAGAAAAAGGGTGGTTTTTTAAAGAAAATATTAGAAAACCCTGAAGAAAAACAAAAAAAGCCGGAAGTTATTTTTGATGATGATTTTTAAACTAAATTATTATTAATGGCAAATCGAATAAGTCCGGCAATGTTTTGCACATCAAGCTTTTTCATTAAATTGGTTCTATGGGTATCTACTGTTCTATGAGAAATAAATAGTTGATCACCAATTTCTTTGTTAGACATTCCTTCGGCAATTAACTTCAATATTTCAATTTCTCGATCAGTTAAACTATTAACCATTCCGGTATCCACTTTTAGGGGAATTTTGAGAGATAATAATTTCGGAGAATTATGGGTTGATGGATACGTTCCTGATAGCTATGAATATGTTTTCGCATCGGTTCAAACGATAAATAATCGCTTAGAAAGCATCAATCTCTCACCAGAGTATTTCGATTTTATCATAATTGACGAATGCCATCATTTAAAAGCAAACAGTTACAGGGGCATTATTAATTACTTCAAGCCCAAAGTTCTACTTGGGCTTACAGCTACCCCTGAAAGAATGCACGGTGGAGATATTCAAGAAGATTTTCACAATCGAATTGCAGCAGAAATCCGCTTACCCGAAGCGTTGAACAGAAAGCTCTTGTGTCCTTTTCAATATTTTGGAATTACTGATAGCGTTGACCTAACAAATGTTGCTTGGGTAAAAGGGCGTTATGTACCAAGCGAGCTTACATCAATATATACAGCAAACGATAGAAGAGTTGGTGAAATAATTGAAGCACTAGACAAATACACAAAGGATGTTCAAGATTTACGGGCTCTTGGGTTTTGTGTTTCTATAGAACATGCCAGGTATATGGCTGAGAAGTTTGTGCTTGCTGGTTTAAAAGCAGATTATCAAAAAGTTAAATATTGCATCTTAAGCATCGTATCATTTTTTTTAAAGACTTTTTCCGTAATTTCAAGGAGTCAAATCTATAAAGTCATGAAAATGAAAAAGTATTTTTTGTTAGTCGCAATCGGTATTTTAGCGGTAGGTTGCACTAATTCGTCGCTATCTGAAAATGAGGTTCGCGAATTTGTGATTTCTCACCTAGAAAATCAAGTTGGCTATGAAGCTGCTGTTGAAGACTATCACGCAGGTCTATCTCCCGAACTAAAAGTATGGGTAAATCCTGCATGGAAAAACAAGCCTTTTAATTATGTAATTAACGAGGATAATGACGGAAGTTATTTTTATGAAGATTCAATCAAGGTAACTCTGTACGATGTATACTTAATGGGCAGTCATGCAAACGTCATGGGAACGGTACAATTTTATATCTCCGGTGTTGATGTTACTTACAGAAATTTCTATGGAATAGTTACAAAGGAAGAGGGACAATTGAAGTGGACTAGAGCAGTAGGGGTGGACCACGAGATTCTAGCTAAAGGCTTGCTTTGGCCATCTACAACCAATGAAGCTTCAATTCGTGATTATCGAGCAATGCGGGAAGCTATAATGAATGCTCAATTTGAGGTGGCTAAGGAAATTTCAGACTCCTTAGTAATTAATGATCCTTCATGGGCTGCTGCGCATATTGGCCAATTACAGTATTACTATTTGTTTGATGAAGAAAAATTAATTGAAACTCAGGAATTAGTAAATTCCAAATTAGCGGGCGCGAGTCCGGCTGAGATGCATTTCATTAAATCCTATACAAAAGATCGTGAGGTACGGAATTATCACTATGAAAAAGCTTTGATTTTCGCACCCGATGATCCATTACTTCGTACTTGGTATGCTTTCGGACAAGAGCCTGAATTGGCTATTGATATTCTGAAAATGGCATGGGATAGATATCCTTCAAATGCAGCAGTGAACACTGTTTTGGGATATAAATATATGGCTGTTGATAACCTAGAAAAAGCAAAACAACATTTTGAAATTTCACTTCGTGTAAATTCGGATGTCCCTAACGCTTATGATTCCTATGGAGATTATTGTTTACGAGTAGGCGATTCAATTCAGGCGAAAGAAATGTATTTGAAAGCATCAGAAATGGATGAATCTTGGATTAGTGCATCGGCTAAAAGAAAAGCAGATAAGCTTTCCATTGTAAAGGAATAACGAATTTTACCTATAAGAATGACTTTTCTTTGGCTTATTCGATTCAGATTTAACTAAATACATTAAAAAACTATTCCTTTAAGCTAGTGAATTTAAGGCATATTTTTCTATTGTGTATTATTCAAGTATACGGCATCTCCGCTAGTGGACAAGAAAAAGCAAAAAATATCGGGAGGAGAACACGTATTGTAGAAAATATTTATCTAGGTGTAAGCTTGCCGCGCCCTACAATGCCAGAATCGAGATGTTCTTAGAACTAAATTGATTAAAAAAGAAATCAACTACCTTTTTGTGGTTGACATTTTTAATGAAGGAGTTGATGTACCGGAAATTGATACTGTTCTATTTCTAAGACCTACTGAAAGCCTAACTATTTTTCTTCAACAACTCGGTCGCGGTTTAAGGCTAGCTGAAAATAAGGACTGTCTATCAGTTCTCGACTTTGTTGGGAATTCAAGACCTGAATATGATTTTGAAAAGAAATTTCGAGCACTTATTGTAAAAACCACAACTCCTGTGGCTAAAGAGATTGAAGATAATTTTCCAACCTTCCACTTGGTTGCTCAATAATACTTGATAAGAAGGCAAAGGATATTATTCTTCAAAATATATCAAATGCCACATCTTTTAAGCGAAATCAACTCATTCAGAAAATTCAACAATTTCAAAACCAAACTACACTTCAACTTACACTTAAAAACTTTATTGAGTTTAATAGCATACCACTTCAGCACATCTACAAACTAGGAAGTTGGAAACGACTATGCCAACTTGCTGGTAAACATCCAGACTTTGAAACTTCTAATGAAGAATCCATAACAAAAGCCATTTTAAATAAATGGCTTGCTTGCCGCTCCACAAGCTACTTCAAGTTTATTTTGAGTTTGGCAAAAAAAGACTTTAACATATCAATTGAAGACTACAATACGTCTGAAAAGAAAATGCTCTTAATGCTACATTATGATGTATGGCAATCTGCCCGTGGCTACAAATCACTGGAACAAAGCGTTAGAGAAATTGGGAAAAATCCAGTAATGGTTGAAGAAATTATTGAAGTGCTTGAAATATTGGAAGACAGGATTGACTTTAAAGAAGTTGAAATTGACTTGCCTTATAAACAGCCGTTAAAAGTTCATGCACGCTATACTCGTGATCAAGTTTTGGCAGCTTTTGAATTAAGCACATTTGAGAATAAATCATCAAATAGAGAAGGCTCGGCTTTAAATAAAAGTTTAAATACTGAACTGCTTTTCATTAATCTGAAGAAGTCAGAAAAGGATTTTTCTCCAACCACTATGTATGATGATTATGCAATAAATGAGACCCTTTTTCATTGTGCATAGAGAGCACCAAAACTTTGCAATTTGGCTTTAATGTTTTTAGCTTTTTTGTGGCTTCTATGCCTCCCATAATGGGCATATCTATATCCATTAAAACTATGTCTATACTTAGGGTATTGCAAATTTCAATAGCCTCTTTTCCATTGGGTGCATCGGCCACCACACGAATACCCGGAACACCCTTCAGAATGTTCTTTAATCCATCAGAAACTATTTGATGGTCATTCGCTATTAAAACTTTAATTTCATCCATGCAATGGAACTCTAATTGTAGCTATGGTACCTTTTTGATTGTCGGTTTCGTAATTTATTTCACCCTTAAAAGTATTTACCCTATTTTTCATATTCATAAGGCCAATACCGTCTTTGTTTTCATCAAATTTAAACCCTTTCCCATTATCTTCTACCACCAATAACAAATGCTTTTTTGTTTTCGAAATTTGAATACCTACCTCAGTTGCTCCTGAGTGCTTAATGATATTATTGATTAACTCTTGGGCAATTCTGTAAAGCCCTACTTCTAAAGATTCTTTAAATCTAATGTCTCCAACGCCTAACTCTTCAAAATGATAGGTGATTTTTGATATTCCCAAACTCTTATGAAGCATTTCTTCTAATGCTACTACCAATCCCTTTTCCTTTAAGGCCTTTGGCATCATTTGGTGAGAAATTGAACGCACATCGGTACAAGCTTCATCAACAACATTTAATATGTTGTCAAACTCATCTTTCTCTGAACTTATTAGATTGTTGGAAAATTTAGACAGC
Source organism: Crocinitomicaceae bacterium (assembly GCA_018623405.1). Taxonomy (GTDB): domain Bacteria; phylum Bacteroidota; class Bacteroidia; order Flavobacteriales_G; family Salibacteraceae; genus JAAZVO01. Next base: position 1,467 of record JAAZVO010000165.1, on the reverse strand, counting down.
CCTAATTTTATTCCGCTAAGGGTTTGGCCAATACCATCATGTAAGTCTTTTGCAATTCTTTGCCTCTCTTTCTCGGTTGCTAGAATTACAGCCTCTAATCCTTTTTGCTGTTCTTCAATAACAACTTCGTTTAGCTTTCGCTCTTGCCTAATTTTATACAACTGATAAAATACCATACTAAACACCACAACCAAAACAAACGCTAAAAACAGTATTAGTAATTGGCTATTTTTCTCTTTTATTACTAAGTCTGAGATAAGTTTTTCTTGTGATAACCTGTTAATTTCTTGCTGCTTTTTCTCTGTATCAAACTTCGTTTGCATTTCTGCAATTTTGGTATTAACATCTTCATTTACTATTGAGTCTGAGTAAGCATGATAAAACTGAAAGTTCTTGTAAGCGTTTTTCACGTCTCCAACCTCATCATAATAATCTGAAAGAAAACCATAGGCTTGTTTAATATGCTCTTTTATTCCTAACTCTAAGGCAGCATTTAATGCGGTATCTAGCATTTGTTTTGCCTTTTGTAATTGCCCAAGAGAAAGATAGGTTTTACCTAAGTTTAGCTGTGTGGTAACCAAATAAGTAGCTTGACCTTGTTGCTTTCTTATTTCATAAGCTTCTTGTAATAATGGTAAAGCCTCGTTGTACATTCCATCTTGAGAGTAATTTCAGGCCTGCCTGCCAAACTTAGCAGCATCAAGAGGGTTTAATCCTCTATTATACCAACATAAATCAGCTAAAACTTTAGCTTTTTCTTCTCCTGAAACACTTGGTAAAACACCTTTTAAACTATCTACCAATTGCTGAACTTGTCCAAATACAGTAACTTGAACAAGTAGAAAAAAACTACTGTTATCCTTTTATAATGGAATATTTCCGTGCTTCTTTTTTGGTAGGGTTTCAACTTTGTTTTCTAGCATTTTAAAGGCCTTAATTAGTTTAGACCTTGTATCTTCAGGCTTAATCACCTCATCTACATAACCTCTTGCGGCAGCATTATAAGGATGGGCAAAAAGCTCTGCATATTCATCTTCCTTTTCTTTATGTTTTGCTACAGGGTCGGTTGCTTCTGTAATTTCTTTTTTGAAAATGATTTCTGCAGCTCCCTTAGCACCCATTACAGCAATTTCTGCTGTAGGCCAAGCAAAATTCATATCTGCGCCAATGTGTTTTGAGTTCATTACATCATAGGCACCACCATAGGCTTTTCGTGTAATTACGGTAATTCTTGGTACAGTAGCTTCGCTAAAAGCATAAAGTAACTTCGCACCATTGGTTATTATAGCGTTCCATTCTTGATCGGTACCGGGTAAAAAGCCGGGAACATCTTCAAAAACCAGCAGCGGAATATTAAAGGCGTCACAAAATCTTACAAATCGAGCTCCTTTTTTGGAGGCATTAACATCTAAACAACCGGCCAAAACAGAAGGTTGGTTAGCAACTATACCAATAGACCTTCCGGCT
>JAAZVO010000164.1 GCA_018623405.1 Crocinitomicaceae bacterium | reverse complement strand
CTTCTCCTGTGACGGGGTCTGTAATATCTTGAGATTCACCTGTATATTCAAGTTTACCAAAAGCATCAACCAAAGGTTGAAAATCTTGGTAAACCAATGCTACATTTTCATCTCCTTTGGCGCTTTCTAGTAGTGAGTTTAATAACTCTAAAGTATATTTCTGCTGCCCAATTTTTTCAATAATTTGGGTTTGAGAAATGTCATTATTCACCAATTGCACTGCAATATACATAGCCTCTAACCAGCCGCCTGTAAATACTAGAGTTGAGGTTGCAGCACGCTCTGAAGCAGTTAAGTCGTTATTGGCACTCCAATAAGCATCAGAAATTAATCGAAGTAATTCAGTTTGATTATTGATGTTTTTCTCAACATCATTCATTGACTTCTCGGTAAATGCATTTGAAATATTCAGCTTATCAGAAAGTACTTTAACCGCCGCAAAAAACGAAACCACATCATTTTCTTTTCCATAAGCTGCAGCAAAGCTTAGGTTGGTTCCATAACCTCCAAGGTTTATAGATTGGGAAAGAGATGTTTGGTAGTCGTAAGACTTGTTTGGGTCTTTAAGGTTAGAGGCAAAATAATTTGCGCCAGACTCTTTAAAATTATACTAGTTTCCATTGGAGATGGAAGCATGGCATAAATTTGTTTAGCCTTATCAAGCCTTTCTTTATCGTCTAGGGTTTGCTCCATTATTTCCTGCTCTGTTTTTGGAACATCAACAGGTGGTGCTTTTTCTTCTTTTTGAGAGCATGAAAATAATAGGGAAGTAATTAGGGTTGGGGCTGTTAAGTTTCTCATTTTGCGGTTTTAAGATGCTATCAAAAGTAAAAAAATTAATGCGCTTCTAACCAATTTTCACCAATACCCGACTCAACTTCTATAGGTACCGATAGCTTTATGGCTTCTTTCATTTGCTTTTCGATGATTGGTTTTACGGTTTCCAATTCAGGTTTAAAAACATCAAAAACCAATTCATCATGAACTTGTAAAAGCATTTTAGTTTTAAACTTTCCTTTGGTGAGCTCGCGTTGCACGTTTATCATCGCAATTTTTATCATGTCTGCTGCCGAGCCTTGTATGGGGGCGTTAATGGCGTTTCTCTCAGCATGTCCTCTAACTACCGGGTTACGAGAAGTAATATCATTTAATATTCTTCTTCTACCCATAATTGTTTTTACATATCCATGGTCTCTTGCAAATGCTACTTGATTGTCCATAAAGGTTTTTACACCCGGATATTTCAAGAAGTAATTATCAATTAATTCTTTAGCCTCAGAACGTGAGATATTTACCCTTTGCGAAAGCCCAAAAGCTGAAATGCCGTAAATAATTCCAAAATTTACAGTTTTAGATTTACTTCTCATGTCTCTATCTACCTCATCAAGCGGAACATTAAACACCTTTGATGCTGTGGCAGCATGAATGTCAATACCCTTAGAAAAGGCTTCTATCATTCCCTCATCTTTGCTTAATTCTGCCATAATGCGAAGCTCAATTTGCGAGTAATCACTTGCCAAGAGTATATGGTCATTATCTCTAGGAACAAATGCCTTTCTAATTTCTTGTCCGCGGCTAGTTCTTATGGGAATATTTTGCAGGTTTGGATTATCGGAACTTAACCTGCCCGTAGCAGCCATAATTTGATTGTAAGAAGTATGTATTCTTTTGGTGTTGGGATTTAACATTTCAGGAAGAGGGTCAACATAGGTGCTTTTCAATTTCTGAAGCTCTCTAAAATCTAGTATTTTATCTACAATAGGATGTTTTCCTGACAATTGAGAAAGCACCTCTTCATTAGTTGCATATTGGCCCGATTTGGTTTTTTTCGGTTTATCAACCACCTTAAGTCTTTCAAATAAAATTTCCCCTACTTGCTTGGGCGATGAAATCAAAAAATCTGTTCCTGCTAAATCATAAATTTCTTTTTCAATTTCTTTTAATTCTTCTAAAAGCTCAATTGATAGTTTTTTTAGTGCCGGCACATTAAGGTTAATACCTTCGGTTTCCATTTCTGAAAGCACACCAATAAGAGGCGTTTCAATATCTTCAAACACTTTTCTAACCTCAAGCCTATCTAACTCGGGTTCAAATTTTTCTTTAAGCTGAAGCGTTATGTCTGCATCTTCTGCTGCATATTTAGCAACATCTTCAACAGGCACATCGCGCATAGATTTTTGGTTTTTGCCTTTTTTACCAATCAAGGTTTCAATTGAAACAGGTTGGTAGTTTAGATAAGTTTCGGCAAGCACATCCATACTTCTTCGGCGCATATCAGGCTCAATTAGGTAATGCGCCAACATGGTATCAAACAATTTTCCTTTTACGGTAATGTTGTAGTTTTTTAATATTAAAATATCATACTTAAGGTTTTGTCCAACCTTTTCTATTTTCTCGTTTTCTAATGCGGTTTTAAAAATTGAAACCTCTTCTATAGCGGTTTTTTTGTCATCGCTAATAGGAGCGTAAAAAGCTTCACCGGGTTTAAACGCAAATGCAAGTCCAACCAACTCAGCTGTTAATGGATCAAGACCTGTGGTTTCCGTATCGAAACAAAAAGAGGTTAAGCCTTCTAGTTTTTTTGCGAAAGATTTAAAGTCTTCTTTTTGTAATAGGGTGTAATGGTGGTTGGTGTTTTCAATAGTTTTAAAACCTGTAGATTCTTCTTTTTTGGGTTGCTCTGCAGTGGTTGAAAATAAATCCATTTGGGCACTTTCAACTTTTGGAGCTTCTTTTATTTCTTCCCCCAAAACTCTTTCAGCCATTCTCCTAAACTCTAATTTTTCGAAAAGATCTTTTAGCTTTTCAGCATTTGGTGGCTCTACCTCTAAACTTTTTGGATCGAATGGTACAGGGGCATCAATTAATATGGTAGCAAGTTGTTTTGAAAGTAAAGCCTGCTCTTTATTGGCCTCTACCTTTTCTTTCATTTTACCCTTAAGCTCATGCAAATTTTCGTAAAGCCCTTCTACGCTGCCATAACTTTTAATGAACTTTATAGCTGTTTTTTCACCAACTCCGGGAACACCTGGAATATTATCTACAGAATCACCCATTAAACCTAAAATATCAATAACCTGTTCGGGATGCTGTAAATCGAAACGTTCGCAAACTTCTTTTGGCCCCCAAACCTCAGCGCTATTTCCCATTCTAGCGGGTTTGTACATAAAAATTTTATCGGTAACTAGTTGCCCAAAATCTTTATCAGGTGTCATCATATAGGTAGTAAAATCCTCCTTCTCGGCCCTTTTAGCTAAGGTTCCGATAACATCGTCAGCTTCATAACCTTTTGCTTCTAAAATGGGTATGTTGAAGCCTTCGATAATTTCTTTTATCCAAGGCACAGAGCGCTTAATATCTTCAGGCGTTTCATCTCTATTGGCTTTGTATTCAGGGTAAACCTCTTCTCTAAAGGTTTTATCAGGAAAATCAAACACAACAGCAATATGCGTAGGTTTTTGGTTGTTTAAAATATCTAACAGCGAGTTGGTAAACCCAAACATTGCCGATGTATTTAAACCTTTTGAGTTTATTCTAGGGTTTTTGATAAAAGCATAATATGCCCTAAAAATGAGAGCATAAGCATCAAGCAAAAAGAGTTTTTTTTCTGAATCTGACATGAAATTGGATTATTGCTCGAAAATAGGGATTAAGCCTTGGTTTAAGAAAACACCAAAACTTTTATTTTTTATCGATAGCAAATTTTCCGGGCCCCATTAAAAATATCATCAAATAGGCGAAGAAATATAGCAGCCCAAATTCTTTTTTAGAGAAAGGATCATCAGCATGAACAATAAATGCTGCTACAAACATGGTTATCATTAATGGAATAGTTGCCAACCTAGAACGGAAACCAATTACCACTAAAACTGCACAAAAGAATTCGGCAAAAACGGTAAGTATTAATGATGGAACTTCTCCTATTCCTAATGGGTTGGCAAAACCAAAATCGCCTGAAAATAATTTTGAAAGCTTAGGGAATCCGTGAGAAAATGCCATTAAACCACCGGCGTAAACCCTTAAAATAAGTAAACCAATATCTTGATAGGTTTTCATTTATCCTTCAGCATAAATTACGGCCAATACAACTTCTCCTACAACCTTTAAGGTACTTTTAGAAATGATACTCATATCATCTTTTAAGGTATGGTGAAACTCACCAAAATCTCTTCTTCTATCATCATAATGAATAATATCAATAGACGGAATTTTAGCAATTTGATTTACATAAAGATGGTCATCAGTTATTCCGCTTTCAACCACCACACCTGAAAAATATGCACCATGTCCAATTCTATTGGCAACACTCCAAACCTTGTTTACAATGTTTTCTGCATAATAAAGGCTAACTCCTTCTCTAGGAAAAATAGCATCTGCAGCACCAACCATATCTAATAAAACTCCAAACTTTGGCTTAAAGTCTCTTATGGGTTGGTTTTTTGCCCAATATTGAGATCCTAGACACCAAGTGTTTTCTTTCATACCAAACTGAACATCATTTGGCTGCCCGTAATCTTCTGCATCAAAAAAGATTACATCAACTCCCACCTTGGGTTTAAGGCTATCTTGGTTAATTGACCTAAGCACCTCTAAAATTACCCCAACACCGCTTGCGCCATCATTGGCACCTAAAATGGGGGTTTCTTTATTTGCATCGTCTGGGTCTCTATCGGCAATATGCCTTGAATCCCAATGGGCAAATAGTAAAATCCTTTCTTTTTGTTCGGGCAGAAAACGGCCCATTATATTGTAAATCTCTAATTTATCATCATTATAAGCAGTAACCTCAGCATTTTGTATGATAACTTCTGCGCCAAGTCTTTTTAGTTGAGCTTCTAGATATTTTGCTGCTTCTTTATGTTGAGGAGTGTTAGGCACTCTTGGCCCAAAGGCGACTTGTTCTTCAATAAACTTATAAGCAGTATCTGCATTAAACTTTGGAAAATATGGTTTTGAAGAGGCTGAGGTAGCGGGGCTGCTTTTTGCAGGTTCAGAAGAGTTTTGGTTCTCGGGTGCGCAGCCAATCAATAAAAAAGCCAATAAAAGTACTAAAGGAAAGTGTTTCATATTTTTTTGCGAATCTCAGTAATCATAACTTCAACCAAATCATCTAAGGTATATTTTGGTTGCCATCCCCAATCTTTTTTGGCAGCCTCATCATTAATTGAAGAAGGCCAAGTAGCAGCAATTTGATCTCTAAAGTCAGGATTGTAGGTAATAGTAAAATTAGGTATGTGATTTTTAATTTTCTCTGCCAATTCAGCAGGAGAAAAGCTAAACCCCGCAATGTTGTAGGAGGTTCTAACCTTAATATTTTCAGAAGGCGCTTCCATAATATCAATGGTTGCTCTTATTGCATCTTCCATGTACATCATTGGTAAAGTTGCAGCGCTGGATAAAAAACAATTGTAAGAACTGTTTTTTAGCGCTTCATAAAAAATATCAACGGCATAATCGGTTGTACCTCCGCCCGGTAGAGACTTATGACCAATTAATCCGGGATACCTTATGCTTCTAACATCAACTCCAAATTTTTGATGGTAATAATTACACCATTGTTCGCCTGCTTGCTTGCCAATGCCATAAACCGTATTAGGTTCAATAATGGTGTGTTGTGGAGTACTATCTTTAGGTGTTGTGGGGCCGAACACAGCAATGGAGCTTGGCCAAAAGATTTTGTTTATCAACCCATCTTTTGCCATATCTAGCACATTAAAAAGCCCTTCAATACTTAGTTTCCAAGCAAACTTTATGTTTTTCTCTGCTGTTGCAGAAAGCAAGGCAGCCAAGTTATAAACCTGTGTAATACTTTCTCTTTTTACGAGGTTTCTAAGGGCTTCAGCATCTAACACATCTAATATTTCTTGCCTGTTTGAGATGTCATCAGCTTGTTTTATATCTGCAGCAATTACATTTTCAACCCCAAACTTGTTGCTTAATTGCTCTAGTAACTCGCGGCCAACCTGCCCTAATGCACCAATAACTAATATGCGTTCCATAAAGATGTTTAGAAGTTCACAAAACTATCATAAAACACTATGCATTTAAAAGCCTAAAGTTGATGAAACTCATTTTAAAAGCCCCCTATAACTTTATATTTTTGCCAAAAATTAACACATGCCGATATACCACACCTTAGGAAAGATTCCCCATAAGAGGCACACAACCTTTAAAAAGCCCGATGGCAATTATTATTACGAGCAACTTTTCGGGACCATTGGGTTTGATGGAATGTCTTCTCTACTATACCATGTAAATCGCCCAACACAAGTATTGGACATTTTAAATTCTTTTGATGTAACTCCAGAAATAGCGGTTGAAAAAAACTT
>JAAZVO010000163.1 GCA_018623405.1 Crocinitomicaceae bacterium | reverse complement strand
TTTGAGCCCTATGCACTTTGCAATAGCGATAGAGGCCTATTGGTTTCTAGCATAAAAAATCATAACATTTATCAATCAACAAAAGGATTTACCAAAATATTAGGCGATAATGTAGGAGAGCCTGTTAGAGCTTTGGAAAAGGATGCTTATGCTCCTCTTAACTTTCCAACTGATGTGTTTGCAGATGAAAAAAGTATATATATAAGTACAGCAGGGGCGCATCAAATATGGGATTATACAGCCAACAATCTTTTGGGAAATGCCTATGCAGGTAATGCACATTATGCCCCTTTTTTTGAGGATGGTTACAGGTATGATGCATCATTAAGATACCCTGCTGACATGGTTGTAGTTGGAAAAGAACAGTATTTTATTGATGGTGGATTAAATTTAATTAGAAAAATTTCAGGAGGTTATTTATCAACTCCGGCCTATAATTACGATTTAGATTTAAAGTATCCAACAGCAATAACCTCTGATGGAGTAAGTCTATTTGTTGTAGATAAAGTTTCTAAAACCATAAAAACAGTAAATCTAGAAAGCAAAAAAACTAAAGAGCTTTTGAACTTCAATAATGAAGTAGCTGAGCATGAATTCCCGGTATCTATTACCTATACTAACGATAAACTTTATATTCTTTTTGACAGAAAATCTGAAATTTTAGAATATGATTTAACATCAAAATCTAAAAGGTACTTCTAAAGTTTATTGTAACCTATTTACCCCCTTTGCAGCCAAGGTAAAATCAGGTTTAATTGCCAATGCTTGCTTATAATCTTCTAATGCTTTTAAATTATTGCCCGCTAGTTCATAAGCATATCCTCTATTATAATATGCTTCAAAATAATTTGGATCTTTTTCAATAGCTAGAGAAAACAATGAGGCTGCTGAATCATAATCTTCAGCATAAACCAACCTTAAGAAACCCATATTGTAATAAGCAATATAGTAATTGGGGTCTATCTCTAAAATCTTTTTGTACAATTTATCTGCAGCTTGTAACTCCTCTACAGATTGTAAATACAAGGCCTTATTATAAAGCGCCTCGGTAGAATTTGGCCTAATGTCAAGTGCGTTATCGTAATATGCAAGTGCAAGCTCATCATAAACAGAGGCATACATTAAACCTAGTTGTATATGAGCATCATAATAATCAAGATCTTGCTCTACACAAGTTTGAAAGCTGCTTACCGCCTTTGCAGAATCTCGTTGAAACTTGTAAATCATTCCTTTTAGGAAATAGGCTTCTGCATTAAATTTATCTTGCTTTAAAGCGATGTTTATGTGTTTAAAGGCATTTTCATAATTCTCTAAATACATAAACAACTCCCCTACTTTTAAATTTGCTGTAACATTTTGTGGGTCTCTTTTTAGAGCAGTTTGTAGCAATTCCATTGCTTCGGCAGGCTTTTTATTTCTAAACTTTAAGGTTGATAGCAAAACATAATGGTTTGCATTGTTTGAGTCTAAACCAATTGCCCGCTCTAAATCTTTTACAGCAGCCGAATAATTATTGTTTTTTACCTGTAAATCAGCACGTTTTATATAAAGTTCAGGGCTGTTGGGGTTAGCCTTTATCTGTTGATTAATATCATCAAAAACAGAAAAAGAGGAATCAACACTTTCAGTCGACTCCTCTTTTGAATTTTGATTTTCTTGTGCTTCTTGTGGATTACATCCAACCAAAAAAGCGAAAATGATAAAACTTAATATATATCTCATTGTGCCAATGAGTCTTTTATCTTTTGTTCTAACTCATCCGCTAATTCAGGGTTATCAGCAATTAATTGCTTTACTGCATCTCTACCTTGGCCGAGCTTCGTTTCACCATAGCTAAACCATGAACCGCTCTTTTTAACGATATCCATTTCCACAGCAAGGTCTAGTATTTCTCCTGGTTTAGAAATCCCTTCTCCATACATAATATCAAATTCGGCCTTTCTAAAAGGTGGAGCAATTTTGTTTTTTACAACCTTTACTTTTACGCGGTTTCCTGCGATATCCTCACCCGACTTAATTTGGGTAGATCTTCTAATATCTAACCTTACGCTAGAATAAAACTTTAGGGCATTTCCACCCGTAGTTGTTTCAGGATTACCAAACATAACCCCTATTTTTTCTCTTAGCTGATTAATAAATATGCAGCAGCAACCGGTTTTATTGATAGTGCCTGTCAACTTTCTTAATGCCTGAGACATTAACCTTGCCTGTAAACCCATTACAGAATCTCCCATTTCACCTTCAATCTCAGCCCTTGGGGTTAAGGCAGCAACAGAATCAATAACAACTAAATCTATGGCTCCTGAACGAATCAAGTTATCAGTAATTTCCAAAGCCTGCTCGCCATTGTCAGGCTGAGATATCAGTAAATTCTCAGTGTCAACACCTAAATTTTCAGCATAAAATCTATCGAAGGCATGTTCTGCATCGATAATGGCTGCAATACCACCTTGTTTTTGAACTTCAGCAATGGCGTGTATGGCTAAAGTGGTTTTTCCTGAAGACTCAGGTCCATAAATTTCTACTACCCTTCCTCTTGGATAACCGCCTACACCTAAAGCTAAATCTAATGTTAACGACCCTGAAGGAATTACCTCCAAGTTTTTTTCAATAGCTTCATCACCTAACCTCATTATTGAACCTTTACCATAGTTTTTTTCTAACTTATCCATGGTAAGTTTTAGTGCTTTCAGCTTTTCTTTACTTATTTCTTGAGCCATAATTTTAATGTTTCAGCAAATATAACTTGCCCACACCGTAATGTATTTATGTTGTTGAAAAGATACGTTTTAAGCTTCCATTGCCTCCAAAATCTGATTGGTATGATCTTTAGTTTTTACCTTATCAAATACCTTTTCAATTATTCCTTCTTCATTTATTATAAAAGTTGATCGAAGAATACCTTCATATTCTTTTCCCATAAACTTCTTTGGTCCCCAAGCACCAAAAGCATTGATAACCTCTTTTTCGCTGTCGGCTAATAATTTAAATGGGAGATCATATTTTTCAATAAACTTAATATGTTGCTTTTCTGTATCGGCACTAACTCCTAATATATCAAAGCCTTTTCCTTGCAGGGCTGCATAGTTGTCTCTTAAATTACATGCTTCTGCAGTACAGCCTGGCGTATTGTCTTTAGGATAGAAATAAATAATTAGTTTTTTACCGGCATAATCACTTAATTGTACTTGCTTACCATTTTGATCTACTCCTGAAAAGCTAGGAGCTTTGTCTCCTTCTTTTAGCATAATTTTTTTTTTTGGATTTATTATTTCGAAACAGGTATTTAATTTTATTGTTCTTAAATTTAACCGAAATATTGATAAATGCCCATCTATACCAACAAATCAATAATTATTTCTACCAACCAAGAAATCGTAGATTAAATTAATGACGCCTTAATTGATACAAACTACGGAACAGGAATAAGCACGGTAAAATCTTTTGAGGATTTAACCACGGAGGTAGAATTGATTTTATTCTACACGTCAAACTTAAATGAGGTTTTTTTTGAACAGCTAAGAAACCTGAATAAAACATGGACAATAGTTCCAATAATTGTTATTGAGCCAAAAATCGACTTTCAGGAGGGAGAATTTATCATAAAAAATGGCGGTTTATTTTACTTTGAAGAAGGTGAAATAAATAAACAAAACCTCCTAAAAATATTTCACGCCGCTACCAATTTTAAAAAGTTAGGAAAGAATTTGGAAACCGCATTTGGATATACAAAAGAAAAAGAAAGTAACCTAAGAACGGTACTTAACAACGTTGAAGATGCTTTTATTTTGCTCGATGAAGAGTTTCATATTTTAGATTTCAATAAACCTTCGCTTCGTTTTTTTGAAGCAATGTTGGGGGGCTTTCCTCAAATAAACTTAAGTTTTTTAGATATCGCAACCATCCCAACTGAAAAGGCATTTTGGGAAAAGAGCTTAAAAAATATTCTTTTAGACAACAAAAGATCTATTGAACGCACCGCAACAAACAGCATTACATACAAAAATTACCCTCAACCCTGTTAAAGATGATGAAGAGATTATCGGAATATCAATAAACGCATTAGATATTACTGATTACATCAAATCTCAAAAAGAAAAAGAGTTGCGCGAGGGCAACTTAAATTCTCTTATTCAAAACACATACGACCCAATGTGGTCAATTGATAAGCAGTTTATGTTAAGTTAACAAAGAAACTATCGACAAAATACAATTTGATTTTCTATTTATCAGAAACCTCTTAATATACTACAAGCCCGAGATACAAGAAGAAATCCTAAAAAAATCTATTCAATTCTTGTTTCCGGGTGGTTACCTTATTATTGGGAAATCAGAAAGCTTACCAAATGCCATCCAAAACAAATTTAAACCCATAAGTGCTGCCCTAAAAATATTTCAACTAAAGCAATGAAACCTTTAATTTAGCAAACCGTTAAACTAACCATGCAGCCTCTAATCATACAACCAACTGAACAAACCTTAAAAGTAGAGCTCACCCCTAATGGAACACTAAGTTTCTCAGGAAAATCATTACCTCCTGATGTGCTTACTTTTTTTCAACCCATAATAGATTGGGTTAATGAGTATCTAAAACATCCGGGTAACGAAACCAAGGTAATCTGCAAATTAGAATACCTAAATACGGCATCTTCTAAATTAATTTTAGATGTGTTGATGCGTTTAAAGAAATTAGAAAGTGAGGGCAAAAAGGCAAGTATAGAATGGCATTACGATCCTGACGATGAAGATTTAAAAGATACAGGTGTTGATTTCTCAGACATTACCGGAATACATTTTGATTTTTTCCAAAATTAATTACTCAAATAAACCTTCGTCTCTTACCAACATCAAAATAGAGTGATTAGAAATAATCACATATTTTTCTTTGTTAAACTCTATTTCGTAACCTGAGTTTTGCAGGTAAACTGCTAAATCGCCCTCCATTGGTTGTATAGGAACATACCTTACCTCTTCTCTTGCGTCTTTCCAAGGCTTTTCTATATCATTAGCAATTGGAATAGGGTAACCGGGTCCAACTTTAACAATATACCCTGTTGCTATTTTCTCTTTTTCTTGTACACCTGGAGGCAAATACAACCCCGATTTTGTTTTTTGATGCGGCAACTTTGGTTTTACCAACACCCTATCACCTATCAATATTATTTTACCTAAATCCTCCTCCTCTAATTTGTTAAGCATCATGGTATATTTAGCGCGCAAAAATAATTGCATCAAAAACATGACGAAGAAAGAAAAGGTTGATTTCGTAATCCAAAAACTTGAAGAACTATTTCCTGAAGTTCCTGTACCATTAGATCATAAAGATCCATATACTCTGTTAGTGGCAGTTTTACTCTCGGCACAATGTACCGATGAACGGGTAAATAAAGTTACCCCATCCCTATTTAAAGTTGCAGATAACCCTAAAGAAATGGCAAAAGTACCTGTAGATACTATTAGGAAAATTATAAAACCTTGTGGGCTCTCGCCTTCAAAATCGAAAGCTATTGCGGGACTTTCAAATATTTTAATGGAAAAATATAACGGAGAAGTGCCAAAAACATTTGAGGCATTAGAAGCTTTACCGGGTGTTGGACATAAAACTGCATCTGTTGTTATGTCGCAGGCATTTGGTTTTCCTACCTTTCCTGTAGATACACATATTCACAGGTTAATGTTTCGTTGGGGGTTAACAAATGGAAAATCAGTTGAGCAAACTGAAAAAGATGCTAAAAGACTATTTCCTGAGCATCTTTGGAACAAGTTGCATCTTCAAATAATTTTTTACGGCAGAAAATATAGTCCCGCAAGAGGGTTTAAAATAGAAAACAGCCCGATAGACCAAAAAATAATGAGAAAAAGCTTGTTGAACAAGCTTAAAAGCTAGTTCAACAGACCTTCTATTTTACCAATTGTTTTTGAGTTTCTTACGCTGTAAGCTTTTGAGAAATTAAGAATAAAATCAATAGATTTCTTAGATGGAATCTCGGGTTGCTTTGACTTTAAACCTAATTCTTTAAGAATTTTTTGTTCGTTTTGAGTAAAAGATGAAAGTTCATCAAATGAGGTAGTTTTCGACATAGGCTCGTTTTAAGATTAAACATGTATCTCAAACGCACCTTATTTTGCTTTATTGCTCAGACATTATCATTTTTTTCTCCTCAATTATCTTTCTTAGGTTTATCAAGGCATAACGCATTCTTCCTAACGCAGTGTTTATGCTAACATTAGTAAGTTCTGAAATTTCTTTAAAACTCATTTCTTGATACATGCGCATCATTAAAACCTCTTTTTGCTCTTCGGGTAAATAATTGATGAGTTTTCTTACATCTTGATG
>JAAZVO010000162.1 GCA_018623405.1 Crocinitomicaceae bacterium | reverse complement strand
CTATCGAAGAGGACCTTTTGGAGGAAACTACATTTGACTCCATTGAGGAATTAAAGGATGAATTAATCCAATATTTAGTTTATTATAATTGGGAAAGACCTCATTCAAGTTTAAATGGTCTTACTCCTGTTAAATTTGCAGAAAACTGTCCACGAATTAGTTAACATCTACATCTTCGAGTGATTTCGAAGAATTCGGAATAATATCGAGAAGTGGTAAAACGCAGATTATTTTAAGTTGAATTTGTGAATGTCAAGTTCTCGATACGAGCCAAGTTATGGCTCTATTCGAACAGACATTTTGTGTAAGGCTTAGGGGCAAAAAAAAGTCCCCTTTCAACAAGTAAAAGGGGGCAAAAATTAAAAAATCAATACTTATGCTTCCTGAGAAACGTTTGGCGCACCGGCCATAATTTCATCATTGGCATATTCAGAAAACTTCTCAAAATTTTTCAAAAAAGACTGTGCCAAGTGGTTGGCTTTTTTGTCATAGGCATCTTTATCAGCCCAAGTATTTTTGGCGTCTAATACTTCTGTTGGTACGCCATCGCACTCAACAGGAATATTAAGGTTAAAGAAAGGCTCAGTAACAAACTCCACATCGTTTAACTTGCCTGTTAAAGCTGCAGCAATTAAAGCTCGAGTGATTTTTAGGCTCATTCTTTTTCCAACTCCAAATGGTCCACCGCTCCAACCGGTGTTCACTAACCATACAGTAGCGCCTGAATCTTGCATTTTTTTGCTTAACATTTCGCCATACACTGTTGGGTGTAGTAACATAAATGGTGCTCCAAAGCAGGCAGAGAAAACAGTTTCAGGATCGGTAATACCTTCTTCTGTTCCCGCCACCTTAGCAGTATATCCTGAAATAAAGTGGAACGCCGCTTGTCCGGGAGTTAACTTAGAGATTGGAGGCAAAACGCCAAAGGCATCACATGTTAAAAAGAACACATTTTTTGGATTTTTTCCAATCGAAGGTTCAACAATATTATCAATATGATGAATTGGGTAACTTACCCTTGTATTTTGGGTTTTTTCCGCATTTTCATAATCTGGCTCCATAGTGCCGGGCTTATACATAATGTTTTCCAAAATAGCACCTTGCTTGATTGCTCTGAAAATGTCCGGTTCTTTTTCTTCGGTTAAGTCTATAACTTTAGCGTAGCAGCCTCCTTCAAAATTAAAGATGGTATGGTCTTCTGTCCAACCGTGCTCATCATCACCAATAAGTTTTCTATTTGGATCAGCAGATAAAGTGGTTTTGCCCGTTCCTGATAAACCAAAGAAAAGTGCAGTATCACCTTCATCGCCTAAGTTTGCTGAGCAGTGCATAGAAAGCACATTTTTTTGGTGAGGAAGGATAAAGTTTAAGGCAGAAAAAATACCTTTTTTCATTTCTCCGGTATAACCTGAGCCTCCAACCAATGCAATTTTTCTAGTGAAATTTAGGATAGAGAAATTATGTTGTCTTGTTCCATCTCTATCAGGAACAGCCATAAACTCAGGAGCACAAACGATAGTCCATTCAGGGTCAAAATTTAAAATTTGCTCTTCTGTTGGCCTAATAAACATGTTGTAAATAAACATGTTGCTCCAAGGATACTCTGTTGCTACTCTAATGTTCATGTGATACCTTGGGTCTGCGCAAGCAATGGCATCTCTTACATAAACATCTTTACCCGATAAGTACTTAACTACCTTGTCGTAAAGGGCATCAAACTTATCACTGTCAAATGGTTTGTTGATGTTTCCCCACCAAACAGCATCTTTGGTAACCTCGTCTTTTACAATAAAACGGTCTTGTGGCGACCTTCCTTTAAATTCTCCAGTGTCAATGGCAATTGCTCCGGTAGAGGTTCTTTCACCAAGTCCTTTGGCAATGGTTGCTTCTTCCAACTCCTCCGGTGAAAGATTCCAGAATTCATTCGCGTTTTTAATACCTAAATCTTCAAGTTTTGCACTTGGATTTTTTAAGTGTTGCATGTGTTATAGGATTTTGTCTTTTTACGTTGGCAAATTAACTTAATAAATAAATAGTGAAGGGACGAAATTACCTTTTTTTATCCCCCTAAAAACTGACATTACTCACCTTTGGAACTGACAAATGCCTTACTTGAAAAGGCCAATAGTATCCATCCTGCAATTAATAGTAATCCTCCTATTGGAGTTACTGGACCAAGTATTTTTAGCCAATCTGCATTTATCAAGTAACGTAAGTTTAATAGATAAATTGAACCCGAAAAGCAAAGTATCCCTAAAACTACAAATAGGTAAATTCTTTTTAATGATTTGATGGGCTTTTGCTGATATAATATAAAAACCATCAACAATAAAAGGGTGTGTATTAGATGATACCGCACACCGGTTTGAAAGCTCATAATTTGTTCAGCTGTTAGTACCTGTTTCAGGGCATGAGCACCTAATGCACCCAACATTACGCCAATAGCGCCAAAAGTTCCTATCAAGGTTAAACTTGGTTTCATTACGGAAAACTATTTAGATATTGTTGTCTGAATTCATTTGTTGCAAACGCATTTACATAAACCTTACTATTTTCAATATCGTAAGTATGATCTTTTATGAATAAGGCAGCGTTTAATCTGTAATTTTCGTTTTCGATGTAGGTTAAAAGCTCAAAGAGGTGAATAGCTAAAAAACACTTCTGCTGCAATTCGTCTTTTAGGTAGTTGAGTTTCTCTTCATCGTAATTAAAAGTATTTAATCGAATTCGTATTTGCTCCATCTCATTAAAACCGCCTGAAATCTTTTGGCAGTTTGGATTTGTTTTTTCAATTCTTAAAACACTTTCTTGTTGGGTAGTTTGAGGTTTTGAATTAGCTTGTACGTTAAAAGTAGTGGCATTTAACCCGGTTTGGTCTCTAAACTTTATTTTAAATTTCTCTCGTTTTTCTTTGTAAACAATGGCGTAAATTGTTTTGGTATTCGGACTTAAACTCAAAGGTTTTATAAGCGTATCATCTTCGTTTGGAAAAGTAATCATCGCCTCATAATAGGTATGTGGAATTTCAAAAAACTCGTAATATGTTTTAGGAGTGTCAGATTGTGCGATGCCATTAAGGTACAGGTTAAACTTTTCGTAACCTTCGCTAAAAATCTCGAGGTCACACTTTTGTGCATTTGCCGAAATAGCTGAAAAAGCAGTGAAAAAAACTACAAAAATGAGTTGTTTCAAATCGTGGTAAATGTAATTGTGATTGTTGAAAATTCTTCAAAAACTTGTCCAAAATACCTGCCTTTAACAAATAGATGCCTTTGGGATTTTGATAAATTCGTCGGATGCGAAATATATTAGTATTAGGTGCGGGAAGATCATCAACAAGTTTGATAAAATACTTATTAAATAACGCCCAAGAAGAAAATTGGAAAGTTAGGGTAGGAGATATCTCCGAAGAATTGGCCGAAATGAAGGTGCAGGGTTACGAAAGAGGCGAGGGCTTCTTTTTTAATGTAGAAGGAGCCGAACAGCGTAAACGTGAAATTGAAGCTGCAGATATTGTGGTTTCGATGTTGCCTGCTAGCATGCACACCCAAATTGCCAAAGATTGTATTGCGCTAAAAACACCAATGGTTACTGCTTCTTACATTTCTGATGAGATGAAAGCCTTAGAAAGTGATGCCTTAGCTGCAGGAATAACCATTTTAAATGAAGTTGGCGTAGATCCGGGTATTGACCATATGAGTGCCATGAAGGTGTTAGATGAGATTAGAGCCAAAGGTGGTAAAATGGATGCTTTTGAAAGCTTTACCGGAGGTTTAGTGGCGCCCGAAAGTGATGATAACCCTTGGAATTATAAGTTTACTTGGAACCCGAGAAACGTTGTATTGGCAGGGGCTGCAGGTGCGGTTAAGTTTAAGCAAGAAGGAACCTACAAGTACATACCTTATCACAAGGTATTTAGAAGAACTGAAATAATTAATATTGAAGGTTACGGCCTTTTTGAAGGTTATGCCAACAGAGATTCATTAAAATATAGAGAGGTTTATGGGTTAAGTGAAATTCCAACCATATATAGAGGCACTTTACGCAGAAAAGGCTTTTGTAAGGCCTGGGATATTTTTGTGCAACTTGGCGCAACCGACGATACTTATGTAATTGAAAACTCAGAAGACATGACTTATAGAGAGTTTATCAATTCTTTTCTCTCTTATAATCCCAACGACTCAGTAGAGTTAAAACTAAAATCTTACATGAAGATAGACCAAGATGAGGTGGAGTTGTGGGATAAATTGGTTTGGCTAGATATTTTCTCTGATAAAAAAATAGGCCTAAAACGTGCAACCCCGGCACAAATTTTAGAGCACATCTTAAAACAAAAGTGGAGCCTAAAACCTGATGATAAAGACATGATTGTGATGTGGCACAAGTTTGTTTATAAGCTTAATGGCGTAAAACATGAGCTGCATAGTTCTATGGTACACATCGGCAAAAACCAATATGAAACTGCTATGGCAAATACCGTTGGTTTGCCCACAGCAATTGCAACCAAAATGATTTTAAATGGGGTAATAACCACAAAGGGAGTAATTAGGCCAATTTCACCAAATATTTACAATCCTGTTTTGGATGAGTTAAAACAATACGGAATTGACTTTACAGAGTGGGAGGTAGTTTGATATTGCAAAATCACGGGAATAATCTCAATTATTCCTGCAAATTTGCAATTCAACTGCAAAATTGCAGGAATAAATTCTTGGAAGAAGCAGCGTTTAATTATTAGGAATTACATACCAAAGTGAATAATACAACTCAAATTGTACGGGGCCATCACCAATAACTATTGAGTTGTAAAAAGGCCTAAGTAAAGAGTCGTTAGGATTAAGGGTGGCAGAACCCATTAATAGGGTATCGGTGTAATTTGAAGTCCAAAGCTCAAATTTACAGGGTCCGTCAGCGGCAGCCGCGTATATATTAGGTGTATTGTAAAACTGAATGGGTAATTGGGTTTTACTTGACCAATATTGAGAACCCAGCAAAGTGTCGCCATTTTGAATTACTATAGGAAATACATAAGGGTAATTTAAATAAGAATTTCCTAATGAATCTGCAGAAGGTAAGTCCTTTAAAATAGATGCTTCTAATTTCAACACCTTCGAACTTTTTTACAAATACTTTGGCAAAGTAAACATCA
Source organism: Crocinitomicaceae bacterium (assembly GCA_018623405.1). GTDB lineage: Bacteria > Bacteroidota > Bacteroidia > Flavobacteriales_G > Salibacteraceae > JAAZVO01. The sequence continues at coordinate 1,188 of JAAZVO010000162.1, read as the reverse complement.
GAGCGCGACTCGTTTTTATCAAATGTTCCACCTAATCTTGCTTGAAATCTTAATGCTCTTAATTTTCGTAATGGGTCTTCTTCAAATCTTTGTTCAGCCTTACCTACAGTTCTAATTTTCTTTTTTTGTAAATCAGAAAATAAAAAAACTCCTCAAAAACGATTAGGCTTTTATAAGTTGGGGGTACGAATAAAAGCCGAGCAATACATGTTAGATTACAATTACAACAGACAATACAAAACTTTAAAGTATACAGTTCCAAAGGACCTATTGATAGAAACCTAAATTTGTAAAACGTTCAACTTTTGAATGGTACAAACAGGGGGAAGCTTACATGTGTACTTAATTACTAAATCAAAAAAGTTAAGCGTAAAAAAAAATAGGAGCTAAAGGAATTATGTTAGGGGTTGGTCTCGCATTTGGTCTCGCGAAACTTTACATAAATTGAATAAAATTTAAATCAATAAAAACAAAAAACCCCACAAATAGTAGATATTTGCAGGGTTTTAACTCAGATTGAGTATTACTCAGCGGTCCGGACGAGACTCGAACTCGCGACCCCATGCGTGACAGGCATGTATTCTAACCAACTGAACTACCGGACCAATATGTTAAAAACATCTCTCGAAAGAGGCGGCAAAAATAATTGAATTTTTAATTCGTACAATATTTTAAGGAAAAATAATATCTCTTCTATATACAATACCCGCATCGTGGAAAGCAAAAAAGGTGTTTTTACCAAACAAATACTGAAAAACCAACAGCGAGATAATAGGAGAGAGGCGTTTAAACTCCTTAATGCAAACCGCAGCCTTTTGGGGTTGCTTGTCTTTCATAAACTTTTTAGCCTTTATCTCTAAAAATACCAAAGGCTTTGTTTTTTCCAAAATAACTTCATCAAAGGTGTTTTGTAGCTTCCACCAATGATCAACGGTAAAGGGTTGAATTGAAAAACCTTGCACAACACCAAGTCCTAGCAAGGCTTTGTACTCTTTATAAACTGTTCTTAGGTTTTTTCCTGATGGCTTTTCGGGTATAAAATGTTTTTTGTAAAAACTATTTAAACTCTCTGCCTGTAACCTAATTCTTTTTTCAATTAGCTTATCCATTTTCAGAGGGTTTAAAACTTGTGTGCTCAATTTTGCAAATCATAGAATGGTACCAATCATACCAAGTTGATTTAGCTTT
>JAAZVO010000161.1 GCA_018623405.1 Crocinitomicaceae bacterium | reverse complement strand
CAACTATTAATCCGAGGTAAGCTGTTCTCGATTCTGAAAAAAAAGCGGCCACCAAAAAGAGTGCTATCAACAAAAAAGAAATCTTTTGCTCTTTAAAAAGTTGAGTGCTGTAAAGGGCAATTGGAAAAACAATTAATAAAAATGAACCTAATAAATTAGGGTTTCCTAAGCCTCCATGTACACCAGATTCTAGAGAACCGGTAAGAAATACCTCAACTCCAAATTTTTGAGCTATTGCAATTGAAGATATGATAGCACTAGAAAATAAAATGGTTTTCAAAAACAGATTTATGGAAATTACCTTTTGCCTAATTATTTGAATTAAGGCTATAAGAAATGAGAAATATGTAAACCATTTAAAAACACTAAAAATGGCTTCGTTTTGGTTTACCGCAAAAAATATTGATGTTCCCCCAACCAACAAAAACCCCAAAAGACCAATCCAAAATAATTTAAGGCCTGGTAGTTCAATACTTGATTTTTTTGATGAAATGAAAAGAAATAAAACTACCCAAATGGCACTAAGCGTGTAAGATGTGGTAAGCCATCTGGGTACTAAAACAGGATCCATTGTGCTAGATGAAAACACAAATGGCAAAAGAAAAAACAGTCCAATTGTCATATATTTTAATGACAATGCCCAAATATTACCTTTCATAATGCAATGGTAAATAAACTAAGAAAGTGTAAACCTTAAGCTAATACCGGCATTGGTATTTGAGTTTGGAAAAGACCTTGAGAGCACAGGTCTGTTGGCAACCCTATCAAAAAATGCGCGCACCGTTAGCTGCTTACTTACTTCATAATCGGCACTAAACTTAATGGTGAATACCCATTGACCGCCGGTTTCCTGAAATTGCCTTTCTACAATTTTTCTTATGATAGTTCTGTTATCTCTAATTGAGAAATCAATTCTTGTTCTAATATCGCTCTGTAGCTTTTTACCTGATGCCATTTGAATAGGTAATACAACATCTTTAAATTTATAACCCGCACCAATTACATACTCAATACCTTTATCTTCGGTTATTTGAGTGTTTGCCATATTTAAAGAAACTGTTCTATTTCTGCTAAACTCAACCTTGGTTAACAATGAGTTTTTCCATGTCATATCAAAGTTGATTAACGGACTAAATGATTCACTAATTGAAACTGTATTGATTTGATATTGAGGAATAAAGTTTTGGTTAAGATCAAATGATGAAGGCAAACCATCTCCCCCATCCACAAATAACAAGTTAGAAGTAAAACCACCCATTTGAAAGGTTGAGCGATAGGAGTGGCTCAAATTTACAGACTCAAAATACTCTTTAATTGCAGGTATTTTTGATAGTCCGTTATAAGATATTCGCCAATTGAATTTAGGCAAACCTGAGATAGGTGATAAGCTTTGTAAGCCAACAGGTGTGCCTGTGTAGGCTGCTAAAAATGCAGGTATCAACACATCTTGCTGCGTTTGGCCATACCCTTCGGTAAAGCCATCATCAATGGCATGGTTTCCATTTGATACACCGTTTTCCTCTGCCAACCTTTGTGAAATAATAGTCCTATTTTCTAAAAACTTATCGAAAACAGCACTTTTTTGAACATTACTAGGAATAAAAGCTGTACGCCAAGATGATGTAGTTGTTGTAAAGTTTCCTGTTGTTATGGGGCTTTCGGAAACAAATCCTCCCGCAGGGTCAAAACTACCATCATCGTAGAACAAGGTGTCGTTCCACCTAAAAAATTCTTGATTGTTGTATGATTCGTTTCTTGAAGCTGTTAGGTTTATTCTTAAATCTTTAATGGGTTCAAACGTTGCGGTAACATTCAAATCTTCAGAGAAAGTATTAGAAACATAAGAGTTTAGGTTCGATTCTTTTACAAGCCAATCATTTTGGGCTGCCCAACCTTGAAAGGTAATATCCTGCCCTCCAAAGTTTGTTTGCTGTCCGAAAATAAATCCAACTCCCGGAGCATCAAAATCTGGGTCCATACCTAACCCATAAATAGTTCGATTATAACCTGGCAATAATGTTCCTCTAGTTTCTGAGTAGGTTACCGAGGCGTTTTTTAAGGAAAGCAGCACTAAAGTTGCATGATCAAAAACGGTTAATTTATCTCGTTTTACCCGTTCACCGGAATCGTTTTCTTTGGTGTTTCTAGCCGCACGCTGGTTTCTTCCTTTGGAGCGTTGCACCCTTCTTTGCTTTTGTTGCACCTTTTTAAAATAATCTACCTTATTGTATAACGAAGTCATATTAAACCTTCCATTTACACTTACCTTGGCGGAGTTCTGAATGGTATTTCCTAAAGTATCTGCAGCAAATGGAGCCCTTTGCCACGAGTAGGTAGAAGAATATCGAATATCTGAATTTATCCAATCTAAAGCCGGCACTTTATTGATTGGCATGTTGTAAGTTAAGTTGGCGGCATGCTGATAGGTTAATGGTGTACCGAACTTGGTAATGTTTGTCCAAACTGAATCCTTCCAAGTTTCATAACCTTCCGGATCAACCTCTTTGTTTACAATACCTGTAGGCTCATCTATTAAAGATGAGTTATTGGCATTAAAATCGAATTTTAAGTTTCTGGATAAATCCCATTTTACGTTGTAAACCCTGCTCCAGGTAAAGTTTTTATTGAAGAATGGTGGTAAATCTGCTAAAATTCCGGGATTGTTATTTCTTATTTGTCTTTCGTTGTAGCTACGCATTAAATCTGTTCTGAAGCCTACTTGCTGAGGAAGTAAGAAAAAGTTCATGTCCCTAAAAAGCTTGTAGTAATCTGACTTTCGTAGGTATTTAATCTTAGAAAATGGCTTAAAGTTTTTGGAGGGCGGAGCGTAATTGTAGCTTAAACCTCCACGGTAGGTTTTCTTTAAGTCGCGCTCAATATTAAATGAGGTGTTTAATTCTTCTTGGTAGGAGTAGCTTACGGAAAAGTTAGAAATATCTAATGGAGTAGCCAGCCCTTTACTTGTTTTTCCCTTTCTGACATTGGTAAAGTTAATACTACGCCTAGTGGTAATATTTTGAATGGTTTGCCGCAATTGCTCTTTTTCTTCTTCAGATTCTCGAGATTCCAAGGCTTCTTCGAAGGTTACATCTTGCTCAATAGGCGAAAATTGTGGCGTTACGGTATTTCTAGAATATCCTACATACATTGGAATGTTAACCTTTGTTTTTTCAGGGAAGAATTTTCCCAACTCAACATTTGCTGATGCATCTACCTGCTTTATAGTTTCTCGTTGCCTTTCGCTTACCTTTTTCTCTATACTTCCAAAACCTGGAGTTGATATATTACCAGATACATTTACAGTTGCTAAGTCAGCTAATTGAGAGGTAACCCTACCAATGGCTGCCCAACCAGCATTATCATCAAAATCTGTTAGTCTTAATTCATTTACCCAAACTTCACCACATTTCGGCAAACCATCATCTGAAGTGCTTCCAGGCTCTTGATGCGGGTTCCGAACCCCAATCATTATTGATTTTACATCGTTTAAGTTTGGATTACCAACCACGTAAATCTTTCCATTTCCGTATTCAAAAGAAGTACGCTGCCTGGTTTGAAAAACCCGATTATTTTCTTGCAATTGGTCGTTACGCCTAATTTTTGCCGCAGTTAATTCGCTTAGCGGAAGGTCTATGTTGTTATACGCCGGCCATACTTGGTCTCTATCTAGCTCAGGGTTGTAATTACCGGGTGGTGTTACTGCAAGTGGAATTTCGTATTCGTAATAATTCTCTTCGAAATCTGCACCCATCCTAATGAATAACCTAACATCTTGGTCAAATAACTCTGATTGTTGTTCTTGAGATTCAGCATGAACAAACATTTCAATTTTTCCGTAATTGATAAAGTCCATGTCCATATTTCGGTAAGCAGCAACAGCTTCTCCATCAGGTAAATCGCAAAAGTTTAAGGCTAATGATTGCTCATTTATACGTACTAAGTTGGTGGTACCGAGTTGAAGTTCCCTATTAATATCAGGAGGTATTACATAGTTTACCGGAGTTTTTTGGCTGTTTTCTTCAATGTTTACTGCACCTACATTAAAAACTGCTGTTTCATCATTCGCAAAACCTTCTGGGTTGGTATCTAACTCATCTAAATACCTTCTCCACTCACCTCTAATAAGTTCTAATCTTGCAAATCTTAATACTACAGGCTGCTGAAAACCTGTAACAAACATCCTCATAAACCTTACTGAACGTAAGTCGGTAATATTTCCAATTTTTTGGCGGTTAATGTCTCTTACCGGAATTTTAAACTGATACCACCTTATAGTTCTCAAATCTCCATTTTTGGTAGTTACTTGAGTTTCTAGCATATCGGTGATGTAGTTATTACCAATATTGGCCTCATTTAACTCTGAAGGCTTTAAGCTTACCTTATATTGAAAATATGATTCAAGGTTATCTAAAGTGTTATCTTGATTGATATCTTCTACGTTTGGTAAGGTAGATGCGGAGGTTGGGTAACCATCGGAATTTAAATTTTGAGATTGCTCATTTGTTGGGGAGTTTCCTTCTAATCCGTTGTATTTTTTATAGCGATTTAAAATATCTACCTGGTTTTGATCGAAATCATCATCTCTAAAAAAGTTGTAATCATCTCCTGAAGGGTCGTTTTCAAACTCTTGATAAACTGGTCCTGGAACTTTTGCTTGAACTTGTTGAAGGTAATCTCCAAAAAACAATCTTTCTTCTTGGTTTCTTAATCCATCTAAACCAACATCTTGATATTGACGTGTGGTAACATCATTATCAAATGCATTGATAATTTGCTGCCCTTGCGGAACCCTTCCCCAAACAGAAAACAAACCTTGAGATGTATCTGCGGTAGCATCTTCTGTAATGGGCAAACCATTTTCAAAACTTTTTAAACCATCGTTCAATACATCTTCAGAAATATTACCTAGGTTAAAATAAAGCTCTCCACCCTCATGGTTATGAACTACTCCGTTAGGGTAACTTCCTTGGTCAATTCCGTTATCTGGATGGAAAGGGTCCATCAACCAAAATTGGATAAACTCTATATTGGCAGCCTCAAAATCGTTTTGATCAATTCTACGCATTACCCCTCCCCAATTTTCTTCCGGATTTGCCAGTTTACCTTCGGGGGTTACGTTATCTGCATCGTAGTTATACGGTCCTCTTTCATCTGGATAAAAAGCTAAATCTAATACGGGAATGTTATTGGGCTGACCTACATTAAGGTCTCTTTCAGGAAACACTTCTTGCTCAAGCACTTCTCTCATGTAGTGGTTAGATTGTAGGTCAGGGTCATCTTGAATATGCTGAGGAGTTAAGCTGTTATTTCTAAAAAACAAAGGATCAATTATATACCACGCTAATTTAGCCCTATTAAAACCGTATTCTCTTTGGCCGAGTCTAGTTCCTGCAGGTATAAGATCAGGTTGTAATTGAGGTGTACTTGCTAAGTGCCACATTACAAATGTTCTAATATCTATTGCAGATTGACTTCCTTCAAAATCATCAATGTAACTGTTTCCGTCTCGCCCTATGGCTCTAGAATGACCGGGCAATAGTTGGGCAAATTCACCACTTACTGTAAAGGTTGATTTTTGCTTGGTATCGATTAAAGGAATTTTATCAATCAAACTGGTTACAAACTGAGACTCCCCTTTCCATTGAAAATCTGCACCCCAAATGGTGTTTGCCATTGGCTCGTTTCCTACGTTTACTTTTTGGGTTATTGGTCTTTCAGATAAACGCATAATAGTTCCCCCAACATTCAAGTCATCACTAAACTTATAATCGAAGCGAGAAGCAAGCAGGTTCTTTTGTTGAATTGCAAAAAGCTCATTACTTTCTAAAGAAACACTAATTGGCGTACCTGATTCTAAAATACCTTGATTGATAATTCTTACTCTACCTAACGTATAGTCAACGGTATAATCAGTGTTTTCTTGAAGGGTTCGCCCCCCTGCTGTTACCACCACACTACCTTCAGGAACATTTAATGCATTTAAAGAAATTTCAGAACTATTAGAAGATTGATATTCACCGCGAAGAGTAAACCTGTTTTTGCCCGGAAACAAAACTTTTGCATCGGCTTGTGTGCGCGTGTAAAGAGAATCGAAACAGTAGTTATTTGCTGCTTCCTGATTTTCGAACTTAGCTCGTAAACCACTTCCAAAGGGCTCTAACAAAGGAAAAATTATTCTACCATTATTTGGATTAATGGTTATTTGAGGGCTCGAAATAAAATCGAAATAACCATCGGCAAAGGGTTTTTGGTTTACATCCAATTTATCAAGCCCAAGCACCATCAATAAGGGTTGATTGTTTACGGCCCCGTCAGGAATATAATTGATATCCATTCCGGTTTCTTGAT
>JAAZVO010000160.1 GCA_018623405.1 Crocinitomicaceae bacterium | reverse complement strand
GATTTGTTTCTATTCTTTTTGTATTATTGAACCCTAAGATTATCAGCTCGCAAAGGTAAGCTTGATAACCAAAAGCCAAACATACTTTTACCACAAACTGAATGACCACTTTCTTTAGGAGATTTTTCTGTATTTTAGTAATTCCAATTGTATTATCCACTTTCCATAGTTGTCAAACCCCCGAAGTCGGAAAAGTTCTTTCTGAAGGAAAAGTAGCTTATGATGTTACCTACCCTGAGCTAGACTCGAATAATGTATTGATAAAGTTTTTGCCCGATGAAATGGAAATGCATTTCAAGGAAAACAAATACAGCCACATTTGGCAAGCAGGATTAGGTCTTTTTAAAACAGGATACTATGCAGATTGCAATAGTAAAGAGATGCATTACATCTTGAAATTAATAAATGTAAAATACCAATCAATGTTTGATACCGAAACAATAGAAGTGTTAAATGGCGATTATCCTGATTATACGATTGAAGAAACAGGTGAACGCAAAGAAATTGCAGGTTATACATGCCATGAGGTTTTGGTAGAGTTTCCCGGAGAAGAATTAAAACCCTTTACTGTTTGGTACACTACTCATTTAAAAATAAAGGATGTAAATTGGTGTAATCCTTTGAGCAAAATACCAGGAGTAATGATGGAGTACCAACTAAGCAGGTACGACCTAACCATGAAATTTACAGCCACAGAAGTTTTCGAGGAGGTTATTGCTCCAGATGCTTTTAATGTTCCGAAAGAGTACGAGAAAATAAGCAATAAGCGTATGGAGTACAAAATACGCGAGACTTTTTTCAGTTTCCAACAATAATTTTTGTTTAAAACCCTCGTGGAAAACTCCACAAAACTCACAATATAAAGGCGTTTTATAGGTTTATTTTTGTTGATGGTAAGCACCGCTATGTCGAAAAAGAAAAATAAATCCACACAACCAAAAGCTCCTGCCTTTCAAAACTTAAAAAGGTTCTTAAACTCAAAAAGATTTAAACGCATCTTAGGTTTAACCTTTCTATTGGTTTCCATATACCTATTAGTAGCTTTCACCTCGTTTTTGTTTACATGGAAATACGACCAAGATAAAGTGGTAGGCTACGGCTTTTTTGAGCTCTTCTTAGATGCCAACCTAAGGGTAGAAAATTGGTTAGGTAAACTAGGCGCAGTGGTTAGTCATTGGTTTATCCACAAAGGGTTTGGGGTAGCCTCTTTACTATTTGTATTGTTATTTTTTTTAATAGGATTTAGAATTCTATTTAAAATAAGCTTGCTTCCCCTTCGTAAAACCATGAAGTATTCTTTTTTTACATTAATATGGTTTTCGGTTTTTTCCGGTTTCTTTTTTAATGAAGAAGAACTTTTATTTTTAGGTGGGACCATCGGGTTTCAAGTAAATAAATTCTTGATTGCTTCTTTAGGAAATATTGGAACCGGCGTTTTAATATTCTTCGTACTAATAGGTTACCTAGCCTTAAACTTTAATTTCCAAATTCCTTTCTTAACAAAATGGTTTAATCCTAACGCTTCAACTTCTCAAGATGATGAACATAATACTGCTGAAAGTTTTAACGATTCACAACCGCAAATAGAAAAATCTGAAGCAGAAGATGTGGAAGAAGAAACTACTTCAACAATTTCTTTTGAAGATGATACGGAAGAAGAAAAAGAAACTAAAAAACAACCCGAACCGGAAGAAGAAGATGCAGACCTGGAAATTGAAGTGGCGGAAGAAATTCAAGAAAAGGTTGAACAGAAAGTAGCCGTAAAATCAAATAACACCAACTCAGAGGAAGAGGAAGAAGATTTAGACTTAGAAGTAGAAGAAAGTGAAGAGGAAGACACCTTGTCAAAAAGGGAAGTTAATAAATTGGTGAAAGATTTTGGCGAGTATGATCCCACTCTAGAGCTTTCTAAGTTTAAGATGCCAAGCATCGATTTATTGGAAGACCATGGCGATGGAAACATCAAAATAAATAGAGATGAACTCGAGGAAAACAAAAACAAAATTGTAAATACCCTCAAGAACTATAACATTGAAATCTCTAAGATAAAAGCCACTATTGGTCCTACGGTTACTCTTTACGAAATTGTACCTGCTCCAGGAGTAAGAATTTCAAAAATCAAAAACCTTGAAGACGATATTGCGCTTTCCTTAGCTGCATTAGGAATTAGGATTATTGCCCCAATTCCAGGTAAAGGAACCATAGGTATTGAAGTGCCCAACCAAACTGCCGAGGTAGTTTCAATGAAGGCGGTAATATCATCAGAAAAATTCCAAAAAACTGATCATGCGTTGCCTTTAGCATTAGGTAAAACCATTACCAACGAATCTTTCGTAATGGACCTCGCTAAAGCGCCTCACATCTTAATGGCAGGTGCTACAGGGCAAGGTAAGTCGGTTGGTTTAAATGCCATTTTGGTTTCACTGCTTTACAAAAAGCATCCATCGCAAATTAAATTTGTATTGGTTGACCCTAAAAAGGTGGAGCTTACCCTATTTAAAAAGATTGAAAGACATTACTTAGCAAAACTACCTGATGAGGAAGAGGCTATCATTACCGATACTTCTAAGGTGATTGATACCCTCAACTCTCTTTGTATTGAGATGGATGAAAGGTACGAACTACTTAAAAATGCTCATGCCCGAAATTTAAAAGAGTACAATACCAAATTCATAAACAGAAAACTGAATCCTGAAAATGGCCATAAATACTTACCATATATCATAGTTGTTGTTGATGAGTTTGCCGATTTAATAATGACCGCAGGCAAAGAGGTTGAAACACCAATTGCTAGGTTAGCTCAATTAGCAAGAGCAATTGGAATCCACCTGATTATTGCTACACAAAGGCCTTCTGTTAACATTATTACCGGTGTTATTAAAGCCAACTTCCCAACAAGGGTAGCATTTAGGGTAACTTCAAGAATAGACTCAAAAACAATTTTAGATGCAGGTGGTGCAGACCAATTAATTGGGCGTGGAGATATGCTTATTTCTACCGGAAATGAAATGATAAGGCTTCAATGTGCTTTTGTTGATACACCTGAAGTAGAAGAAATTTGCGATTACATTGGCAACCAACAAGGTTATCCACACGCTTTTGACCTTCCTGAATATGAATCTCCCGATAGTGGTGAAAGTAGAGGAGGATTGGAAGATATGGATAGAGATGCCCTTTTTGCAGATGCAGCAAGGGTGGTAGTTCAAAACCAACAGGGCTCTGCTTCTTTGTTACAGCGAAGGTTGAAATTAGGATACAACCGTGCGGGTAGATTAGTAGATCAATTAGAGGCTGCAGGTATCATTGGTCCATTTGAAGGAAGTAAAGCAAGGCAAGTATTAATTCCCGACGAAGCTTCTTTGGAACAGTTATTGAATAACTTAGACGACTAAAATTTTACACATGAAAATGCAATCAATTTTTTTAAGCTTAGCCGTTTTGGCAAGCGCAGTTTTTGCAAATGCCCAAAACGCTGATGTTAAAGATCCTAAAGCTAAAGCCATTCTAGATAAACTAAGCGCCAAAAACAAAAGCTACACTTCCGTTCAAGCTACTTTCGATTATAAGTTGCAAAACCAAGCAGATGGAATTGATGAGAGTCAATCAGGTGAAATTCTGTTCTCGGGTGATAAGTACAAGTTGAATATTGCCGGACAAGAAATTGTAAGTGATGGAACAACAATGTGGACTTATATTGCTGATGCAGATGAAGTACAAATTAGCGATGTTCCTGATGATATGGAGGAAGAAGATGCCTTTATGGACCCTTCAAAAATTTTCACCCTTTACGAAAAGGGATTTAAATACTTATACGAAAAAGAAGAAACCGTAAACGGAAAAAAGGTTGATGTGATAAAATTATTTCCTGAAAACCCTGAAGAAAGGTCTTTTCATACCATTATATTAAAAGTGTTTTCAGATGATTTACAACTGCACGAAATGACTATTAAAGCAAAAGATGGCAATAACTTTACCTATCTATTAAAAACTTTTAAGCCCAATGTTCCAGTAACTGCTAACACTTTTGTTTTTGACGAAACTAAAGCAGGCGATGTAATTGATTTAAGATAAAATATTTTCAATTAAATTCTTAAAAGCCGACCATATATTGGCTTTTTTTATTTACTGTAAAGAGGTTCGTGTGATTTGGTATGTTTATGTCATTCAACCACAGATTATTATCCATAAAAGACTCCTTTTCATCATTTTATGTTCTACATCTCTGATTACACAAGGGTAATTAATTAATAGCTACGCTAAAGTTACAGATTTTGGCGATAAAGTAATCAGTCAAGGGTTTATAGTGAAGTAGGGGAAAGAGAAAAGAGGAAAGAGGAAAGAAAAAGGACAATGGATGATAGAGAATGGAAAATGGATGATAGACTCAAATTAATTTTGAATGCTAAATGTTAAATTATTAATATCCAGCAGCTAAATGCAAAAAGCCAATCCCCCTGCCGTATCCTGCGCCACCGCTAAAGCTTAAGCGACACGCGGTTAGAGAAGGCAGAAAACCAACCAAATACTAAGAACTAAAAACCAAAAACTAAAAACCAAAAACCAAAAACTAATAACTACCATCTACCCACCTACCCAACTACAAACTATCAACTCGCCTCCCCTACTGCTCCCTCATCTTCACCATCGTTAAAATGGTAGCAATGGCAACGGTTTCATCGGTTTCGTCATATACCTCCACGTAAAACTTCACGATGCCTTTTCTGATGTCGCTCTCGTCTTTTTTCTCTTGCGCAATCTTTTCTTTTACGGTCAACTTTACGCCAATGGTAGCGCCCGCATAAACGGGTTTGGTAAATCGACATTCATCAATACCATAATTCAACAACACCGGGCCTTTTTTGGCATCTACAAACAATCCTGCCGCAGCAGATAAAATGAAATACCCGTGAGCAACGGTTTTCTCAAAGGTGGTACCCTCCAAAGATGTGGCATCTGTGTGAGCGTAAAAATGATCCCAACTTCCATTGGCAAAGTTTACGATGTCTGAATCATGACTCGTCCGTTTATGGGTATAAACCGTATCTCCAATTTTTAAATCTTCAAAATATTGACGGAACAAATGTTCCTTCGCTTCGGGCCTATCGCCATTAGGCTGATAAATAGAGGTAACATCCGTTAACGTGGTCGGACTACCTTGAATGGCCGTGCGCTGCATGTAGTGCAACACGCCGCGTTTGCCACCCATTTCTTCTCCTCCTCCTGCTCTACCCGGTCCGCCATGCACCAAGTTTGGCATGGGTGAACCGTGACCGGTACTTTCTTTCGCGCAATCTTTATTCAAAATCAAAATTCTACCATGACTACTTGCGGCACCTAGCGTAAAATCTCGTGCTACTTTATTGTCTTGCGTGGTGATGGAACACACCAACGAACCTTTTCCCATTTTAGAGAGCTTTATGGCATCATCTAAGTCTTTGTAGGGCAAAATACTCGATACCGGACCAAAGGCCTCTACCTCGTGAACGTCGGTTTTGTTGAATGGGTCATCATTAAAGAAAAGGATGGGCGAAAGGAAAGCACCTTTTTCATCATCAGCTCCCATCACTTCCACTTTTTCTAAATCACCAAATACCATTTGCTGACTTTCAGCGAGTTTCATCACCTTCTCTTTCACGTCGTTACGCTCTCCCATTCCGGCTAACGGTCCCATGCGTACTTCTTCAAGCTCTGGATTTCCAATTACGGTTTTGGATAAGTAATCAGACAAGGCTTTTTGAACGTTCTCCACTTGATTTTCAGGAACAATTACCCTGCGAATGGCGGTACACTTCTGCCCTGCTTTCACGGTCATTTCTCGCAATACTTCTTTCACAAAAAGCTTAAATTCAGGATGTTCAGGGGTTACATCAGGGCCTAAAATAGCAGCGTTTAATGAGTCTGCCTCCATGTTAAACGGCACCGACTCTTCCAATAATTTTGGATGCGATTTTAGTTTTCGCCCTGTCCATGCTGACCCGGTAAACGTTACTACATCTTGAGATTCTACATGATCTAAAATTCCATTTCCCGATCCGCAAAGCAATTGCAATGCTCCCTCAGGCAAAATCTTCGAATCGATGATGTCGCGCACCATGGCTTCTGTAAGGTAAGAGGTGATGGTAGCCGGTTTAACCACCGCCGGAACGCCCGCCAATAGGTTCACCGCTATTTTCTCTAACATTCCCCAAATAGGGAAATTGAAAGCATTTATGTGAATGGCCACTCCTTCTTTGGGCACACAAATGTGATGTCCCATAAAGGTTCCACCTTTTGAGAGTCCAATAGGGTCACCTTCTACGTAATACGGTAAATCTTGAAACTGCCTTCTCAAGCTTGCATTGGCAAATAAGTTTCCGATTCCGCCTTCTATATCAATCCAAGAATCTACCTTGGTGGCTCCTGTTTGATACGAAATTTGATAGTAT
>JAAZVO010000159.1 GCA_018623405.1 Crocinitomicaceae bacterium | reverse complement strand
TGAGTCTTGCAAGTTTTGTAGTTGTGTAGCTTGTAGTTGTGTAAGTAAGGTATCAAAGTTTGTAGAGTCGCTGTTGATTTTGGAAAGCAGTTGGCTATTGGCTGCTTGCTGCTCTGTTCTGAGTTGAGCTGCGGTATCTGCAAGGTTAGACGACAGTTGAAGGTCTAAAGTCGATAGTGAGTCCACTAAGTCAGTTCTTATTGCTGCGGCTGTATCACTTAAGGCTGTTAGCAGTTGGCTACTTGCTGCTAGCTGTTCTGATCTCAGTTGAGCTGCGGAATCTGCAAGGTTTGACGAAAGTTGAAAGTCTAAAGTTGATAGAGAATCCACCAAGTCCCTTCGTAAAGCAGAATCTAGTGTGTTGATGGTTGTTCTCAATGCTTGGGCTGTATCGGATAAACCTGAACCTGAGGTGGCTGCAACGTTGTTAATGAGTCCGCGTAAAGTGGAGGCGGTGTCAGCAAGGTTGTTTGAGGTTTGCAGTTTGATGTTTGTTGTTGAGTCTTGTAGGGCTGTTAGCAGTTGGCTGTTGGCTGTTAGCTGTTCAGTTCTTAAAAGTGCTGTTGAATCTTTAAGGTCAATTTGAAGTGAAGCAATTCTATCATTTGTGGTATCAATTCGAATGGTGAAATCTGATAATGGAATGGTATCATTGGTATTTGAAAGTACTAGAGTATCTCCCACTCTACTTAGCGTTTGCAGCTCATTTGTAGAACTTGAATCTCCAGATTTTGCAGCTATTTGCTGTTGTAGCGTTAGAATATCATTGGTGTTGGTGCCAACTTGGGTAACAGTAGGTTGAATAGTTGATTGGAGTGTGTTTACTCTATTTCTTAAACTATTTATAGAGTCGGTTTGGTTATATTGCGAAAGGTCAACACTTCCACCTTTTGTTAAATCTAAGCTATCTCCAAATAATTGAAGTGTTTGTAATTCGTTGGTAGAATCCCTATCTGTAACATCTATCGAGTCTGCAAGGGCAGTAATTGAGGTTTCAAACTTTAAAGAATCTGCCGTTTGTTTAGCTAAAACACTGTCAAGAAATTGGTTTGTAGAGTCTATTCTATCTATTAAAAACCTCTTATCCCCATTAATCAAATTGGTGAGCGAAATTTCAACGGAATCAATCAATACCCTTGTGGCAATTGAAGAATCAATTATAGTTTGTTGAATGTTTCCTAAATCGGTTGTATCTAAAAAGTGAGTAAGTAATATGCTTCCATTGTCTAAAGTTAAAGAGAGTGTATCATTCGAAAAAACCAGTGTTTGCACCTCGTTATTTGCGCTGCGGTCGCCATCATTTTTTGTTGAATCAGCAACTGCTGCGAAATAAGCGTAAGGCACGGTGTAAAACCCAAAACCACCCATTGCCGTAAAGCTTAATCCGCCTGCTGTGTCTAACCCAATATTCACAAAATGTGGAGGGCTGCTCCAGTCGATAGCATTAAAAGTTCCCACTGTTGGAGTACCGGATCCAATTAACAGGTTTACCATTCCAAACTCATTGGTAGTAATTCCTGCATGCGATTCAGTGTATAAAACTGAACCATTAAGTGAATCAGCAACAATGCTAAATTGAAATGAAACTTGTTGGTTTGGTAAGATTGCTCCGGATGCATCTCTTACAACAGCTTGGTAATGTATGCCTAAATTTTGACCCTGTGTGAAGGAAACAAAAGTCAACAGTATGGCCATGACGATCACAATTTTAGGTAGTCTCATAAAGACGGGTTTACGGGTTTATTTGAAAAATGTCTAAAACTACACTTTTTAACCCTAACAATCAATCATTTAGAGAAAAATACCTGTTTTTAGGGAGGAAATCAGAAGAAATTTTACTAAAATCAGAAATATCTAAGTACTTGAGGGTTGGTTTCAGCATCCAAAATTCGACTAATTGATTTACTGATTTCAGAGGCTACCATGGCTTTTGTATCGTTACCATTTTCAGGGCTTTCTTCAAGGTAAAAACTTAATAATTGATACTGACTTTCAATTAAGCTTAATCTGTTCCACCAAGTAGTTTCATTTAAAATTGTTTGTTCAATTATGGGTACTACCTGCAAGGTTATTTGGTCTTGATTTACATTGCCACACCACTTCACCCAACTTCTCACCAATGTATTTCTGCTCCCTGAGCTTATATTTTCCAATTGAGATTTAAAAAAGCTCATTTTATCAGCAGTACCTGATTCGGCATACATTTCTGCCAACTTTAACTTTAAGGTAATACTTTCTGATTCTTCATATTCTTCGGCTAGTACTATTCCCATTTGTGGGTTCAGTTTGTAAACGCCAATTAAAGCTTCGCCTAAAACTGCATAAGAGCTATCTGAAAGTTTTTCTTGTAATAGACTCTGTAAACCATTGCTAGAAAAATTATTTACTAAAAATTTGAGACTTGCTTGCCTTACAGCAGGAGAGGATGAGTTTTTTGTAAGCTGAATACAGGTTGCTTTAATCTTTTCGCTTTGGTAGGGTAAAACAAAGGGTAATTGCATAATTGCTTTTTGTTGAATTTGGGGAATACTGTCCGTTAATCCCATAATCACTAAGTCTTTTGAAGAGCTGTCGTTTTCTACATTTAAACTCAACTTTTCGAATGCCCTAAGCCTTTGTTCGAAATAGGGGTGATTTTTGTATTGATGTTCCCACCAAGAAAATGGTTTGTTGTCATTCCAATCAATTAAATAAACTCCTTTAGGATCTAGAATCACATTTTGAAGTTCTCCTTCAAAATTAAATTGGTAGCTTTTTTCTTCTTCGAAAAAGGTTAATTTTTCCTTGTTAATTCCATTGTCTGTAACTATCCAAACGTCAACGTTTAAGTTGAAATAGGGGTAAATGTTTTTTGGGTGCTTGTCTTGGGTTAGCTCAACGTTAACAGTGTTTGAAGAGTCGTTTACAAAGTAAAAAGCTTCAACGGCTGGGTGCCCTGCAGAGTAGTACCAATTATCAAAAAATAACTGAAGGTTTTTTCCTGAAACCTCCTCTAAAGCAAGCCTAAGTTCTACCGCCTCTACTCCTGTGTGTTGATGGGTTTCTAAAAAGTACTGTAAACCTTTGAAAAAAGCGTCATCTCCAAGCTCATTTCTTAACATGTGCAAAACAGCACTTCCTTTTGAGTAGGAGTGCCTATCAAACATAGCTAAAGGTTGTTCATACCTTTTTCTTACAAGGGTTTCTTGTTTAAAAAGGGCTTCTTCAAAATATGAATTTTTATTGTTTAAAAGGTAACGGTCTGCATCTTGCCTGCCGTGTTTGTATTCCCTCCATAGGTAAGGCCCGTAAGTGGCAAAAGATTCATTTATGGTTAGGTTACCCCAATCTTCGCAAGTAACCAAGTCACCAAACCAATGGTGAAACATTTCATGGGCCACAATATCTTGGTTATCTCCATCAATAAGCTCTCTTTTTGTTTTTTGAACAAACTCTCCAAAAATTACGGCCGTTGTATTTTCCATTGCTCCAGAAACGTAGTCTCTTACAATAACTTGATCAAATTTTTGCCAAGGGTATTTTAATCCTAATTTATTAGAAAAAAACTTGAGCATTTCCGGAGTATATTTAAAGATAGCTTTCGCGTCTTCTTCATATTTTGGTTCAACGAAATAATTTATTGGCACATCGTATCCAAAGTCTTCTACCACGGCAAACTCACCAACTGCCATCATAAACAAGTAAGGGCTATGAGGTTTGTTTTGAGACCAATAATCAGTTCTTGTGCCATCACCGTTTAAAGTGGAAAACTCCAACCCCCCATTGCTTAAAGTTTTAAACCTGTTGGGGGCCGTAATTTCAATTTCTTGGGTACATTTTTCCTGCGGATCGTCTATGGTAGGAAACCAGTTTGAGTTGGCCTCCGGCTCCCCTTGGGTCCAAATTTGGGTGGGTTTATTTGGATCTGTATCTAAAGGATCAATAAAATACAGGCCTTTATCCTCTCTAATAGCAGCGCCACCCTTTTGAGGGCTTTCATTTGGCTTGGCTGTGTAATCAATATAAACAATTATGGAGTCGCTTTTTGATAGTGATTTATTAAATATTAGATTTAATGTTTTACCATCGTAGCTAAAGGTATCTAGCTTAAATTCAGGAATTGAGGATGAAGCTGAAACATTGTGAATATCAAAAGTTTGTGCATCTAACTGTAGTGTTTTTTGGGAGTAGAAATAGGGTTTCAACGTAAGCGATGCCTTGCCTAATAGATGTTGCTGTTCGAAGTTAAAAGAAACTTCGAGCTTGGTGTGTAAAAGGTCGAACGTACGGTTATTTGCCAATTGAATTGGCGGTAATGGTGGTTCTAAGCTAACTTCTAGCGTATCTAAAAAAATTTCTCTTGTAGGTTCTGAAGTGGTAATATCTGAGGATTTACATCCTACTAAAATCAAAGAAATAAATAGGGTGAAAAAGAGGTATCGCATTAATTTTTCTTGAAGTTTCAAATATAACTTTTAAAGCCGCGGTTAATAAATATATTTGTTCTATGTATCAAGTAAAATCAGGTAATAAAACATATCAAGTAGAGCCTGCTGAGGGCGAAAACACATTTGTTTTAAATGGAAATATTTCCCCCTTAGACCTTAAAAAAATAGGAGAAAACAAATATCATGTTATTAGAAATAATAAAGGGTATAGCGTTGAATTGGTTAAAGTAGATAAGGAAGAAAAGGTAGTAGCCTTAAAAATTAATGGCCAGGTTTACGAATATTCCATTAAAGATAAAATGGACTTACTACTTGAAAAAATGGGCTTGAACAATTTAGCCAGTGCTAAGGTTAGCCAAGTAAAGGCCCCAATGCCGGGTTTGGTGCACGAAATTTTAGTTGAAGCTGGCAGCACTGTTAAAAAGGGAGACGGCTTATTGATTTTAGAGGCTATGAAAATGGAGAATGTAATAAAGTCTCCTGTAGATGGTGAAATAAAATCGGTTGTGGTTAAAACGGGTGCAGCAGTAGATAAAAACCAAGTATTAGTGGAATTTAAATAAATATAGAATGAAAAAAGTAGCATATTGTTTAATGATATCAGGAGCATTAGTTTTTGCTTCGTGTGGAGGAAGAACAAATGAAAATGTAGGGCAAGATACACCTGCTAAAACTGAAGAAACCACAGAAGATGAATACCCGTCTACCGAAGCAGAAGAAACAGGCATGCCGCAATTAGCTGTTCCTGAAGGGGCAAAGGTTTTCTTTGCTAATTTGGAGGATGGCCAAACAGTTACCTCCCCTTTTACCGTTCAGTTTGGAATAGAAGGTATGGAGGTAGAGCCTGCAGGTGAGCAAAATGAAGGGAAAGGACATCACCATATCATCATCAATGGAAGTTTTATAGAGTCGGGAGTTATAGTGCCTGCTGATGAAACCAACATTCATTTTGGAAAAGGTCAAACGGAAACGGAATTAACTTTAGATCCGGGAGATTATACTTTAACCATGCAGTTTGCCGATGGGTTTCACCAAAGTTATGGTGAGCAAATGAGCGCAACAATTAAGGTTACGGTAGAGTAATTAAATACTTATTAATGAATCTGAAGGTTGCCCTTCTGCATTTGCGGAAGGGCAATTTTTTTTGAACCAATCTTCCATTCCCTCCAAGTTTTCGCCAAAATAGTTTATGCAGGCTTGCATGCATTCTTCAGAAAGGTATCCATGAATTATGAATGCTTCGTTATTTACGCACTTGCAGAGTTCCTCTTCAGGCGGTTTTCTTACAAGGCAACTACTTATTAAGTTGCTGCAGAAAAGGATTAAAAAAATCTTTGCCCATCTCATTTTCGATTATTAAAATGCTTTTATGCACCGTTTTGTTCATGAATTGGAGGGTTTTAAAATTTGGCTCTTCTAAATCGAAAGGAAGCTTAAAGAGTCTCGGGTCGTCTTTTTTTAGAATGGGCCTATCAGGCGTTTCGTAAATAAAAGGAATAAGTGTTTTGGCATAGCTGAAAAAAATTTGTTGCGTATCAGCAAGTACTCCCCACTCTTCTATTTTTTCATGAATTTCGTTAAAAAACTTGTCGGCCTGTTGCAGCCTAATTCTCGAACCAAGGCGCGATTTTCCTTTAGCGTTTAAGTGTTTTAGCTGTGCTTTACCCTGCTTTTTGCGAATCATGTACTTTTTTATGACCTTATGATGAATTAATTCACCATTATTGGAATAACCTAACGCTGCCGACCCTGATTGAACTAATAAGAAAAGTGCAGTTTGTGCCTTCTCTGCCTCGGCATATAAGTTTTCTGCACGTGTAATTTGCTTAAAGCAAAAAGGAAGCTTTAACTGAAAAAGGGAATGATTAATTGTGCCAGATTCAATTGAGAATTCCTTTCCTGAAGACTTTAAATAATCTATAAGCGCTTTACTTTCGGAAAAATTGAAAGAATAACGCGTTTGTAACATTATCCTTCTAGGGTAATATCAAACTGCACTAAATCAACAAATTGTTTTACGCGCTTTTTGATTAAGCTACTCGAGAG
>JAAZVO010000158.1 GCA_018623405.1 Crocinitomicaceae bacterium | reverse complement strand
TATTGAGGAGTGTTAGAAAAGAATTTATTATTTGGTTTAAATACTTTTTTGGAAGATAGTTTAATTGCGGTGGTATCAAGGTATTGCTTTAAGTAGGGGTGAAGCATGGTTTTCATTTCCTCGGTATGCAATGTTCCCAAGCTTAAACCATTGGGGTTAAAAACAAAAAGGTTGGGAGAATTTACTATGGCTAAATTCTTAAACAACACACTATCCTCATCTACAACCACCGGAAAGTGAGGTTGGTTAAGGTTACACCAATTTTTTATTAAGGCATTTTGATTAGGGTGGGGGGATCCAACATCGAAAAGTACAACTTGTAGCTTCGGAAAACTATCTTGAAGGGCTTGAATGTCTTGAAAAATTATGTCAGCTTCAATCGATTTTAAGTCGGCTAATACCCACAGGTTAAACTTAGCCTTAAAAGTTTTTTTGAATTTAAATTTTCCATTAAGTGCAGTTGGAGTAGGTAAGCTATCTAAACTAAATCTTGTGCCTTGGTGGTATTGCCCAAAACCAATTAAAGAAAGAAATGCAAAACAGAAAATTAATAGATGTTTCATAAAACAAAAAAAGGGAACAAAACTGTTCCCTTTTTCACCCAATTAAGAATTTAATTTATTTTACTTTATTAACAATTGCTTTGAAAGCCTCAGGGTGATTTAAAGCAAGGTCTGCTAAAACTTTTCTGTTTAGCTCAATATTATTTGCTTTTAATTTTCCCATAAATTGAGAGTAAGACATATCGTATTCTCTAACTCCCGCATTAATCCTTTGAATCCAAAGCGCTCTAAAGTTTCTCTTTTTAGTTTTTCTATCTCTGTATGCGTAGGTTAAACCTTTTTCAACAGCGTTTTTAGCAACTGTCCATACATTTTTTCTTCGGCCGAAATAACCTTTGGCCTGCTTCATCACCTTTTTACGGCGAGCTCTTGAAGCAACTGAATTTACTGATCTTGGCATAATTTAATTTTTTTGGTAATAAGCGGCATTTAATTTAAGCACTTAAAGCTCATTTCCTGGTTAAACAATAAAACCTAATTAACTAACTAATAATTGACGTTTGATGTTTTTCTCGTCGCTTTTGTGGACAAGAACATCTTTTGCTAATCTTTCCTTACGCTTTTTAGCTTTTTTAGTAAGGATGTGATTTTTAAACGCCTGTTTTCTTTTAATTTTTCCGGTGCCGGTTACCTTAAACCTCTTTTTGGCACTGGAGTTTGTTTTCATTTTTGGCATTTTACTCCTTTTTTATTTCTTTTTCTTGGGTGCAACCATCATAATCATTCTTTTACCTTCTAGCTTAGGCATACTTTCTACGATGCCAAATTCTTCTAGTTCGGTAGCTAGCTTAAGCAACAAAACTTCACCTTGCTCCTTAAACATTATTGAACGACCTTTAAAAAATACATAAGCCTTTAACTTGGCTCCTTCTTCTAAGAACTTTTGAGCATGTTTCAATTTAAAATTAAAATCGTGCTCATCGGTGTTAGGCCCAAAGCGAAGTTCTTTAACAACAACTTTGCTTGTTTTCGCTTTTAATTCTTTTTGTTTTCGCTTTTGCTCGTAAAGAAACTTTTTATAATCTAAGATTTTTACAACAGGTGGTTTAGCATTTGGTGATATTTCCACTAAATCTAATCCTGCTTGCTGAGCTTCTACATACGCTTCTTTAGAACTGCAAATACGTTGACCGTTATCTGAAACAAGTCTTACCTCGGGTAAATTTATTTCTTGATTGATACGGTGAGGGTTTTGTTGAACAACCCTTCTTGGTTTAAAATTTCTAGCTATGAGCCTATCCTCCTTTCTTTTAGTTTAACTCTTTTTCTATTTCTTCGGTAACGAGTTTCGCAAAAGCATCAACATCAAAATTTCCTAAATCGCCTTGTCCTTGTCTTCTTACAGATATTTTTCCTGATGAAATTTCTTTTTCTCCAAGTATAACCATGTAAGGAACTTTCTGTAACTCAGCGTCTCGAATCTTTCTGCCAACTTTTTCACTGCGCTCGTCAACGAGGGCGCGAATATCGTAATAATTTAACAATTTCAAAAGCTTTTGTGCTTCATCATTATATTTATCACTTACCGGTAAAATCATTACCTGATTATGTACAAGCCATAAAGGGAATTTTCCTTCGCAATGTTCTAACAAAACAGCCACAAAACGCTCCATAGAACCAAAGGGTGCACGGTGTATCATCACAGGTCTATGTTTTTGGTTATCAGCACCTACGTATTCAAGTTCAAACCTTTCAGGTAAATTGTAATCTACTTGAATTGTACCAAGTTGCCACGACCTTCCTAAAGCATCTTTTACCATAAAATCGAGCTTTGGACCGTAAAAAGCAGCCTCGCCGTATTCAATTACAGTATTCAATCCTTTTTCTTCAGCGGCTTCAATAATTGCTTTTTCAGCTTTTTCCCAATTTTCATCTTCACCAATGTACTTTGTTTTATCCTCAGGATCTCTAAGTGAAATTTGAGCTGTATATTCTTTAAAATCAAGTGTTTTGAAAATATAAAGTACAAGGTCTATTACGTCTTTAAATTCATCCTTTACTTGATCATTAGTACAAAAAAGGTGGGCATCGTCTTGGGTAAACCCTCTAACCCTAGTTAACCCGTGTAGCTCCCCACTTTGTTCGTACCTGTAAACTGTACCAAACTCAGCAAGTCTTAAAGGCAAGTCTTTATAAGACCTTGGGCTCGATTTGTAAATTTCGCAATGGTGTGGACAATTCATGGGTTTTAGCAAGAACTCTTCACCTTCATGTGGAGTGGTAATTGGTTGAAAAGAGTCTTTGCCATATTTTTCGTAGTGTCCCGAACATACATAAAGGTCTTTATTTCCTATATGAGGAGAAATAACAGGTAGATAGCCTGCCTTTTTTTGAGCCGTTTTTAAGAAGTTTTCTAACCTTTCTCTAAGCATTGCTCCTTTAGGAAGCCAAAGCGGAAGACCTTGTCCAACCTTTTGTGAGAAGGTAAACAACTCAAGTTCTTTTCCTAATTTTCTATGGTCTCTTTTTTTGGCTTCTTCTAAAAAATGAAGGTATTCTTCTAATAAGGTTTGTTTTGGAAATGTAATACCGTAGATTCTTGTTAATTGCGGATTGTTTTCATTTCCTCTCCAATAAGCACCTGCAGCAGCAGTAATTTTCACAGCTTTAATTGCTCCGGTGTTTGCAATGTGACCACCACGACACAAGTCTGTAAAATCAGAATGGTCGCAGAAGGTGATTGTACCATCTTCTAGGTTTTCAATTAACTCTACTTTATATGGGTTTTGCTTTTCTTTATAATAGCTTAGGGCATCAGCTTTTTTAGAGGAGCGCATTTTAAACTCGGCCTTTTGCCTTGCTAATTCCATAAACTTTTGTTCTAGTTTTGGAAAGTCTGCTTCGTGAATTGTTTCCTCTCCTAAATCTACGTCGTAATAAAACCCATTATCAATAGGAGGACCAATGGTTAATTTAGTTTTTGGATAAAGCGCTAAAATAGTTTGTGCTAAAACGTGGGCAGATGAATGCCAAAAAGCTTGTTTACCTTCTTTATCATTCCAAGTAAATAATTTAATATTTCCACTTTGATTGATTGGAGCGCCCGGCTCAATGGTTTGGCCATCAAGAGAAGCAGAAAGCACCTCTTTGGCTAGTTTGTGTGAAATACTTTTGGCAATATCTATGGCAGAAACTCCTGCTTCGAAAGATTTTTGGTTGCCATCAGGAAAGGTAATGTTTATCATAGCCAACTTTTAAAGCCGGCAAAGATAATGTTTGAGTTATAGCGGTGAAATTAGTTAATAAAGTTAAGTTTATATCCTAAAACAAAAACGGCACAACCCTTCATTATTTTATCTGTAGAAGAGGGCGGAACAATGTAATCAATGTAAATATTTCTGTGTCTCCATGATGGTTCGTAAACAAACATTGCTTGACTAGGCTCTTCTTTGGAGGTTAATAACATTTTTCTTCTATTGTCTTCCTTTGGTTTGTCATAAACCCTAACTTCAACATTTTCAGGAAGGTACTCGTTATTAAAAACCAACCTGTAGTCTTCACCTTCAAATAGGTTAAGTTCAATTTCTCTTACTTGTTCGTTATTTATGAATATAAAGTTGGAGGTTTTTGAAGAAGAGTAGGAGTAATCTAAAAGTTGTGTTAAAGCTTTATTCTTTGCTTCTTTTTCGTTACATATATCCTCGATTTCTCCTTGAAAGGAAAGTAAAAAAGGAGCAATCAATCCTAGTAGGAAAAACTTTTTCATAACAGTTTATTTTGTGATGTAGTTTCTAAGGTCTAAAACTTTTGCGGTTAAGCTACTTAAATCTTCATCGGTTACATTAAATGCCACAGAGCCATCTTCTTGTTCTGTTCCGGTGGCGGCAATTTTTTCCATATCGCCTTTTAGGCTTTCTAATAACTTAATTACTTCGTCGTACTCTTGAGTTTTTTTAGGAAAGTTGGTTAAACCCTTAATTAGATTTTCTAGCAAACTCAACTGCTCAACCAATCTGTTTGCAATAGCATTTCTGTTTCTTGTATCAATAGAATTTGAACCAATGTATATTCCTTCAATCCAAGCTCCTGTAAAATAGATTACAGATTTATATCTCACATCATTTTCATCTAAATAAAGGTCTAGGTTTCTTTGTAATTTTCCTAAAATGTAAACTATAGAATCTCTGTTGTTGATATTGTTTTCGAATGACTCTAGTAAGGGCTCCGTCTCAAAAATGGCGCTAAGTCCAAGTCTGTTAGATAAATCTCTAACCACATTCAAGTAATCAATAGAATTTTGTGATTGGCCATTTAAAACGCAATAAGAAAGGTCTGCAGAGTACACGCCAAAGTTCATGGCTATTTTAAACTCGGTATTGTAATTTGAAGCTAAAGAAATATCATGCGTAACATCGGGTTTGTAGTTTAAGCCAGCCCTTTGAAAAATAGCAGCAATTTGTAATGGAGAAGGTAATACAAAATCAAACTTTTCTGCTTCTTCGCTAAGTTGATCACTCATTTCTTTAACAGTTCCACTTGGTTCTTCTTGCATGGGTATTGGTTTTTTTTCTTTTGTTTCAGGGCTAGAACATGCAGCTAATAGTGATACTCCAATAAATATGGCAAAAACTTTCTTTATCATATTAAATGATTAGAAGGCGAAAAATAATTGAAATCTTTGAATAAAAAAATGCTTAAGGTGTAATAACTTGAATTTGCGGTACCCCAACACCTGTTTTATAGTTAGGCGCTTGCATTGAAAGATTGTATGGAAAAACTTTTACGTAATATTTTTTGTTTGGAATTAACTCTTGGAATGTAACTGTTTGAACACCAAAAGCAATATTTTTTTGGTATTTCCCATCAGCATAAATTTGGCCATCTAAAGGATCTTGAATGGCATTGAAACTTACATCGCTTATTTTAACCAAGTAATGTGTAGGTAGGGTGTTTCCTGATGTTGGGTCTATCCAATCAACTTTTAAGCTCGATAGTCTTTTAAAATTCGTAACATGGTTGGTAGGTTCGGGCTTAACAGGGTTTAAGCCTGTAAATGTAGAATCGAAAATGTAAGTAACATATTCAGGATGATCTATAAACGGATTTCTATTTCCTTGATAACTGTAAATAACGTTATTTCTTCGTTTCTCAAAGGCATCAACAGTGTCTTGGTAATGCCATTGTACTAGGGTAGATAGTTTTCCCATAAACGGATTGAAGTTATTATTTACCTGATCGTTAACTTCAAGGTCTAAAGGGGTTTCGTAGCGGGCAGCCATGTAAAATATCATTCTAGCAACATCACCCTTTACCTCATTGCGAGGTTCCCAAGAGTCTGAATCGAATTTGCAACCTGTAGCTTCTTGGTGAGGAGTGCCACCATTATCAAAATCTAAATTTCCTCTATCGGCATTTACTGATGCATCTGATGGTGCAATATGATGACAATCTGTTCCGGGACCGGGCGAAGTTCCAAAATTTCCATGGGATTGTGGCCAAACATGCTCCCTATTCCAAGCATTGGCGTTTGCGCCCGATTGGCCAACTCTATTCCACTTAGGTTCTTTTCTGCCTGTATAAATTAAAACAACTTTAGTAGTGTCAATTGCATCTTGATCGGCTTTTTGTAAGATATCCCAAACATCAGTTGATGATGAAGTGTAAGGGTAGGTGGTATGATTGTTTATGATATTGTGTAACGCCGATTTTAGTCCAGGACCGGTCAATCCTTGAGCGTTGTTGTAATACCCTGCAGGAATTTGAGCGAATAAAGTCGAACTAAAAAAAATAAAAATGGCTATTAAAGAATACTTCATGAGTTACTTAAATTGGTTAGATTATTCAAAAGTATTTTTAAATCTGTACTAACCCTAAAGTTTTTGGCGTAACCTAGATTTTTGTCGATTATTTCTTGTTCTGATAAAACAGGAGTTGCACTAATCTGATGTGGCGCAAAAACCCCCTTTTTTATTTTTGGAAGGTATGTTTGTT
>JAAZVO010000157.1 GCA_018623405.1 Crocinitomicaceae bacterium | reverse complement strand
TTAATAAAAGTGATGTGGATATGGAAGTAAACGCAATTTTTGGTAATACATTAGTTTATCTTCCTAAAAACGTGAAAGTTAAGGTAAAAGCCTCAGCTGTTTTTGGTGCGGCGGTAACTCCAGATGGCAACCAAGCCACTTTCGGAGATTCAAAATATTTATCTGAAAATCAATCAGATCAAATGATAAGTATTGAAGCCAATGCAGTTTTTGGAAGGGTAGAGATTGTTCAGTAATCTATTTTTTTGGCACAAACCAAGCACCATCCCAAATAAATGTATTTGAGGTAGTATCATTTTCATTTACAAACCCTTCAAAAGATCCGTTACACTCTACTGGGTTTAGAATAATTTTACTAGGCAGCAATTCAACTTCTGTTTTGCATAATCCTTCATCATCTCCGCTAGCCCACCACCTAAAGTGTTCTTTTGTTTGTAGGTGAAGAATAAGTAGTCTTGCGTCGGTATCCCAAACCTGAAGGTATTCATAATCAGTTCCACCACGGCTTCCGTATTCTTTATTCAAAAATTTTATGATAAGTTCATCACTGCCTGATTCATTAATGTTTTTAAACTCCACTTTTAAAACCTCCATGTCGCAAGCGGTATTCATGTTAAAATCTGGTTGTGGGTAAACCTTCCAATAGGGTCCTTTTTTTATGGCAAACTTATACCCCCAAATTGTCCAACCTGCTGTTGAGTTTATTTCTGATAGACAATCTGTGCCTTCATTACCAAGCATTTCATGAAGCTTTGAATAGGTTCTTAACTCCTCCATAGGAACTTGGTAAGTATTTAGTTTTTGTTCCTGACCAAAAGAGTTTATGAGTGAAAGCGAAAAGAAAAAGGATAAAAAGTATTTCAAAGGTTAATGCTTAATGAATTGTATAGTTTTTGAATTTTTATTTTCATTTTACAATAAGGCATGAAGGTAATTCGCAGTGTCTCCAAGTCCATTTTTTCGAAATCTGTCTAAAATTTCAAATTCGTCAAGATTAGGGTTTGTTCTGTTTAAAACAAGTGCCCTAAATGCTTCTACTGCAAGTTCGTTATTAAGATCTATTGTGTCTGTTAGAAAGTCATCAGCAGTTTTTGCTGTTAAACCAAAACTTGAAAGATAATCATTTGGAAAGTCTTTGATATTATTAGTTACAATCACGTTAGCATTGGTTTTTATTGCGGCAGCAAGAACATGTCTATCTTTTTCATCAGGTAATGTAAGCGAGGCAACCAATGTTTCATAGTTTTCAACTAACGCATCAGGAAATGCTCGTTGAGCTTTAGAAATTCTCTTTTTGATTTCTTCATCTGGTATTTTTTTCCTTTTCATAACATTTTCCCATTCTGAGAAAATATGTTTGCTCCATTTAGGTGTAAATAGGTCATATGAAGCGAACCAAAAAAGCAAGTCTCTTATGTCAATTGGATAAATGACATTAGTGTCGAGTACGCAGGTAAACCTTAAACTATGAATCATACAATCCGGATTCCTCGTCAGCCTTCATTATTTCTATTAAGAGTTTCCTTTGTTCTGCTTTAACTTTCTTTTTGTATTCGAGAACATCTTGGTACTTAATTCTTCTGTGTTTGCCTATTTTGGTAAACTTAATTTCTCCTTTTTCCAAAAGTTTTATCAAGTGGGGCCTTGAACAGCCAATTAATTCAGCCGCCGCTTGTGTTGTAATTTCTGTTGCAATTGGAACAATTGAAATTGGCTTTCCTAAACTAGTCTCCTTTAGAATTTTAGCAAGAAGCCTTAAGGCATTAAGTGAGATTTTGATCCTTTCATTTGTTTCTTCAATTTCTATTTCAGGATAATCTGAGTGAATCTGTTCTAGAGTTGAGGCTAAAGCATCATAGGATTTCAAAGCAGCTTTTTGCTCTTCCTTTGTAGGTCTCATAATTTCGTTTATCCTTTCCATGAATTTTGGTTTTGTTTTACAAATAAACGAAATATTCGAAACAATGTTGCGTTTGTTTCGAATTAATTTAAATAAGCCAAGTAAATCTGCTAAACTTTAACAACATTATTGGATTGATTTATCACTATTTCTGTTTGGTTTAATTAATCTTCAAAACCACACGATTAAACCGGCTAAGGAGTACCGCGAAGCTAATCGAGCGGGAGCGGGGGGAGTTTTATTTAATACTCATAATAATTATTTAATTCATTTTATTTCTTACTAATTAAATAACCAATTCCACCAATTAGAATAATACCCGATAGTGAAATGAATGGGAATAAATCCAACTTCTTTGTATATCCCTCATCAAAAGTAGATGAGTGCCTGCCATCAATATAATATGTATCGTAAACAGGGTTTACTTTAATCCAACCATAATATAAAACAGAAATAGCAACCCATAGAACCAATAAACCTTTGTAATTAAGAAGTTTTTTCATCTTTCAAAGAATTTAATTCTTTTTGAAGTTTAAGGAGTTCAATTTCTTTTTTGGTTTTATTTATGTCTGAATTTATTGAGTGTTTAGGGGATAAATAGTAAAAAGAAAACAGGCTAACAACAGAATACAAAAAAATAAGAGGTAGCACTATTTCAACTTCTAAAAACCAAATTTTTCCTTCCGAGTTTTTGATTTCAATTTCAAAATTGAACAAATACACATAGACTGTTAAAGCTATTATTATTAATGACAGAAGCATGAAAAAATAGCGCAAGTAACTTTTCATATACCAAACATAAAACAGTCAGATGAGAAGAGCAAGTTACTTATCTTCTAAAACGTATTTTACTCCGCTCCCGCGCGATTGCATCGCGTGGCAAAATCATAAAACTATAATATTATCAAGTAATCCTTTTTCACCAGAATAATCTATGGCACTGCTATACAAATAATGCTCTGGTTTAATTACCAAACCCGCTTCCACAGGATTGTTATGTATATAGTTTACTTTTTCATCAATTACTTTGTTGCTCCATAACTCTATTGGCTTATTATCATGACGCCAAAATTGGTAGTTTTTTACATTAGAGCTTCTTTCGGCTTCTGATTTAAATACTGAAAGCATATTCTCCTTTCTGCTTTCTCTAGGGTTTTCAATTATGGCCTTAACAATTTTTTTACTTGTAAATCTTTTAAAATCTCCCAGCAATAATTCAGGATTTTGATTTCCGGAACTTCTAAAAATTAAATGCACATGATTGCTCATTATACACCAAGCAAAAATCTCCATACCTTTTTCTTTTTGACAATAAGTCAAACTCTCCAATACAATTTCTTTGTATTCATTTCTTGTAAAAACATCAATCCATTGAACAACTGCAAATGTTACAAAGTATAAGCCTTCGGGATTATGAAACTTGTAATTTCGGCTCATAAAGTAAAATTATTTATAAAATCAAAACCATGCGATACAGCCAACTAATGAGCTCAGCGAAGCTAACCGCAAGGTGGAAGTTTTAATATACCACGCGATGCAATCGCGCGGGAGCGGGGGGGGAAGCTAATCGCGCGGGAGCGGGGGTTTTAATATACCACGCGATACAATCGCGCGGGAGCAGGGGGAATTATTTCCTGTGCTATCAATAAAAGGAAGTTTAATCCGAATTGCATCCCCAGAAGTTATAAAATCATGTAACCAATAAACACCTGCATCACTAGGTTTTGCAGCATTTAAATTGGCATTGATATCAGCTGAATTTGTGTTATTATGGCACCAAATGTTATGGTATTCAGGGTTGGTGGTAGTTCTGCCTTGAGGAAACCAATTCAATCTATCTCTATCCCATGCATTGCAAGTTAAAAAAGCTGAATTTACATCACCCAAACAACTCCAGCCACCTTGAATTGGTCCAAAATAGTTGCTACCACCGCCATTGTGTTGGCCTCCTGCACAATGAAAATTATTATGGCCAAATAGCGCATGTGAATATTCATGAATGATTATTTTTTCATCGAATGCGTTAACCCAAAAAATGTCGTCAATGGCGTTATTTTGCAAAAAGTATCCTCCAAGCCAATTTGCACCACCTCCATCAAAAGGGGCATTATTAAAAACTATTAAAACAGCATCCCATTTTTGATTAGGTTGGTTGAAGTTTTGACTTTTTAAACCTAAAGAAGAATTTTCTGACATTAAATCAAAATTTGAAAAGCTATTTGAGTTATTATTAAATGATAATGGAGTTTGATTAGTTAATTTTGACAGAATCAAATTTCTTGAAGATGCAGCTGATATAGAAGTGAATTCACTTTCTAAAAGTTCTACTGGAGAAGAAATATAATCGGCAGTAATCCTGAGTTGTCCAAAAGATGCATCATTATAGAATTGTGATACTAAACCATTAGGTTGATTATTTGCAGGCCAAGTATCCTCAAAAAAAGTATTAAAGTTACTTGGTACTTGTCCTTTAGGCCATTCAGGATCTGGTTCATTTGAAGGATTTAAATCGTATGTGAATTCTGCAAAAACTACAAGCATTTTCATTTCAACATCTGGAGGCATATGCCATCCATTTGATGAAATTGTTTGACAAATCACATTGAAATTAAAAACCAGAACAATTGATTTAATTAATAATAATTTTTTCATGGTAAGTATGGGTTTTTGTTTTTATTCTTATTAAATAAATACCTTGATTAAGATTAGGTTTTATTTTTTGAAATTGTGAATATGCTCCATTTGAATTGAAAAGGTTTTGTCCATTCAAATTCAGGATTTGAATATTTTCAATTATTTCATTGGCCTCAACAGAAACAATATTTGTAGCAGGGTTAGGCCAGATTGTTGGTTTAATAGAAGTTTTATATGGTTTATTGTTTATTCCAACAAATAATGGTTTATCACTTATATAAAAATCAAGAGGGAAATGATTTCGTGTGAACCAATTAAACTTTGGAAATAAAATAGAATCTGCGAATTCCATTTGGAAATAACCATCTGCATTAATAAAATCTAATCCTGCATATGCAGTAAAATAATTATATAAAGTGGATGCTCTAATCTCCCATGGTAACCCATTGTTACGCAACAAACTGCTATCCCAGCGCACCGTAATAGGCAAGTGGTAGTTAACCGCTCCAATCCAAATACTCACCTCTTTTTCATATGTAGCAGCTGTATAGACTTTTGTTGTGTCCTTTTTCTTATCAATTGAATATTGGAAGTATGTCAAAAATTTACCTGTATCAGCATTTGTAATTGGTATTTCACCCCATGCGGAATCAAGAAAACTCGAATTTGTTGTACTGTCAATAATTACCCATAAGGTATCTTTTGCTCCTATAGAATCTTCAAACGCCAGCCAAAATTTAAATTGTGGTTGAGTTTGGCTAAATGAAGTTAAAGTTAGTAAGATGGAAATTAGGGTGAGGTAGATTGGTTTCATGTTTTCAAATGTATGCATTTATTTAAATACGGTTTAATTTTGTTTTTTTTGCATGTTGCCCAACTAGGTGCTAAATATACTTATGATAGTTAGCCACCCTTCGTCTTTCATGATGTGCATAAAAGTACTAAATATACCTAACCAACTTTATTGAAGTTGAAAAACAGCTTGTTACAAAATTTGCACCTTCAATTTATGATAGATAGTACCGATAATGAAACGTTTGTAAGCGTTTGCTATCGGCTTCTAAATGTTTGGCATTTTTACAAGGTAAAAAGAGAGGTTTGCTTAATTTTTTACAAACCTCAACACTTCTTGTTTTCCATTTTGCCTTACAGTAAGCAAGTAGGTGCCCTTAGGTAATTGGCTTACATCCATTTGGTTTTGGGTTCTGTGTAGCGGTATTTGCTTGCCATTTAACGAAAAGCAAGTTACGGTTGCATTTGCGGTTAAGCCTTCTATAAAAAGGGTAGAGACAGCAGGGTTAGGGTAAACCTTCAATTGGGTGGTTTCTTGGGCTTCTGCTAAACCCGTAACCGAAGGGCTGTAGGGCACAAAATCCCAAATACCTCGGCCATGCGTAGCAAAGCGTATCGTATTATTTGCTGCTAAATATTCCACCGCCCAATAGCGCTGTAGCGGACCATTTTGCCCAAACATAGGTTCCCAAATTTTGGTGGTCATGTTTAACACAAAAGGACCTACTTCTGTAGCTGCAAATACTAACGAATCATCAGGTGAGGCAACAATATCAAACACCAAAGTATTGGGCAAACTGTCAGATAATTCAATAAAAGTATTACCTGCATCAGCTGTCATAAAAACCGGCGGATTGCTGTAACCTGAACCACCAATAAAAACTTTTTCTTTATCTACATCAGAGCAATGTATTGAAGCTCCATAAAAATAATGTGCTCCCGGACCATCTATTATTATGCTTTTTGAAAAAGTTTGGCCTCCATCTGTAGAGGTATAAAAATAGCCTTCATTGGTAAGTACATACCAATAATTTGGGTCTAAATCGCTTATTTCAAAAGCCGATATTTTTTCATTATTTACCTGGTTAAAGTTGTAGGGCAGTTGGTTAGCGGTAATGTTATTTCCAAACCTTGTAAGCTCAATAATAAACGAACCCGGATTATTTGCCTTAAGATAACCCCCTGCC
>JAAZVO010000156.1 GCA_018623405.1 Crocinitomicaceae bacterium | reverse complement strand
TCACCATCGAAGTCGGCGTTGAATGCCGTACATGCCAATGGATGCAACTGAATTGCTTTACCCTCAATTAACTTTGGTTGGAATGCTTGAATACCTAACCTGTGAAGTGTTGGGGCCCTGTTTAGTAACACAGGATGACCTTTAAGTACATTTTCTAAAATATCCCAAACAACAGGTTCTTTACGGTCAACAATTTTCTTTGCTGATTTTACGGTTTTTACAATTCCTCTTTCAATCATTTTTCTGATGATGAAAGGCTTGTAAAGCTCAGCTGCCATTGATTTTGGTAATCCGCACTCGTGAAGTTTTAATTCAGGACCTACAACAATAACAGAACGTGCAGAGTAATCAACCCTTTTACCTAAAAGGTTTTGACGGAATCTACCTTGCTTACCCTTTAAGCTATCACTTAAAGATTTTAATGCCCTGTTAGATTCAGTTTTTACCGCACTAGATTTTCTAGAGTTATCAAAAAGTGAGTCAACAGCTTCTTGAAGCATCCTTTTTTCGTTTCTTAAGATTACTTCAGGTGCTTTAATCTCTAACAAACGCTTTAAACGGTTATTTCTAATAATAACTCTTCTGTATAAATCATTTAAATCAGATGTAGCAAACCTACCTCCATCTAGAGGTACAAGAGGTCTTAATTCCGGTGGAATAACAGGAATAACCTTCGTAATCATCCACTCAGGTCTGTTCTCGATATTTTTATTTGCAGCTCTAAATGCCTCAACAACTTGTAACCTTTTAAGGGCTTCATTTTTTCTTTGTTGAGATGTTTCTGTATTTGCTTTGTGCCTTAGTTCGTATGATAATTTATCTAAGTCAACATTTTTAAGCAAATCATATAGCGCCTCAGCACCCATTTTAGCGATAAACTTATTTGGGTCTGATTCATCTAAATAATGATTTTCTTTTGGTAAAGAATCTAGAATATCTAAATATTCTTCTTCAGTTAAAAACTCACCTACAGAAAGTTCCTCACCATCAGCTCTTTTTGCTTCACCGGGTTGAACAACCACATATCTTTCGTAATAAATGATGGTATCCAACTTTTTAGATGGTAACCCTAGTAAGTAACCAATTTTATTAGGTAATGATTTGAAGTACCAAATATGAGCTACAGGCACAACAAGCGAAATGTGGCCCATTCTTTCTCTTCTTACCTTTTTCTCGGTAACTTCAACACCACATCTATCGCAGATAATACCTTTATACCTAATTCTTTTGTATTTACCACAAGCACATTCATAATCCTTTACCGGACCGAATATTCTTTCGCAAAACAAACCATCTCTTTCAGGTTTGTAAGTACGATAATTAATGGTTTCTGGTTTTAGAACCTCACCCCTAGAGTTATCTAAGATATGCTCTGGCGAAGCAAGGGAAATAGTGATTGTTTTAAAATCACTATTTACTTGTTTTTCTTTACGTAGCGCCATGTTTATTGAATATTATTTCAATGATTATTGTAATGTAATATTTAAACCTAATCCTCTCATTTCGTGTAACAATACGTTAAACGATTCAGGAATACCAGGCTTAGGCATGTTTTCACCCTTCACAATTTTCTCATATGTTTTGGCTCTACCAATAACATCATCAGATTTAACTGTTAAGATTTCTTGAAGGATGTTAGATGCTCCAAATGCTTCTAATGCCCAAACCTCCATCTCACCAAACCTTTGGCCACCAAACTGAGCTTTACCTCCTAATGGTTGCTGTGTAATTAATGAGTATGGGCCAATAGACCTAGCGTGCATTTTATCATCAACCAAGTGGTGAAGTTTTATCATATAAATGATACCTACTGTTGCAGGTTGATCAAACTGCTCACCAGTTCCGCCATCTGTTAGCTGAGTTCTACCTAGTTTAGGAAGATTAGCTTTTTCAATATAGCCTTCGATATCGGCTAAGCTAGCTCCATCAAAAATTGGAGTTGCGAATTTTAAACCTAATTTTTCGCCAGCCCATCCTAAAATGGTTTCGTAAATCTGCCCAAGGTTCATCCTTGAAGGTACACCTAATGGGTTTAATACGATATCTACGGGAGTACCGTCTTCCATAAATGGCATATCTTCTTCTCTTACGATTTTGGCAACAATACCTTTGTTACCGTGCCTACCTGCCATTTTATCTCCAACTTTAAGCTTTCTCTTTTTAGCAACATAAACTTTTGCTAGTTGAACGATGCCTGAAGGAAGCTCATCTCCAATTGATACAGCAAATTTCTTACGCTTATATTCACCAACAGCTTCACTATATTTAATATGATAGTTGTGAAGTAACCTTTTTATAAGGTTGTTTTTATCTTCTTCTGTAGTCCAGTTTTCAGGGCTAATACTATCATACTCAACAGCGTTCAATAACTTCAAAGTAAACTTGGTTCCTTTTTTAATGATTTCCTCATTAAAGTTATTGAATACACCCTGTGAAGTTTTTCCACTTACAATAGAATAAAGTTTTTCAACCAATACAGATTTTAAATCTGTAGTAGTTTTCAAAAACTCATTTTCTATTTCTGCTAAAAGCTCTTTCTCTTTCTCTTTTCCTTTTTTATCTTTTATCTTTCTAGAGAAAAGTTTCTTATCAATAACAACACCTTGAACTGATGGTGGAACTTTTAAAGAGGCATCTTTTACATCGCCTGCTTTATCTCCAAAGATTGCACGAAGTAATTTTTCTTCAGGAGTTGGGTCTGTTTCTCCTTTTGGAGTAATTTTCCCAATAAGGATATCACCCTCTTTTACTTCAGTACCAATTCTTACTAAACCGTGCTCATCAAGGTTTTTAGTTGCTTCTTCGCTTACATTAGGAATATCTGCAGTAAGCTCTTCTAAACCTCTTTTGGTATCTCTTACTTCTAATACATATTCTGAAATATGAACTGAAGTGTAGATGTCATCTTTAACAACTTTTTCAGAAATAACGATTGCATCCTCGAAGTTATAACCTTTCCAAGGCATAAAAGCCACTTTAAGATTTCTACCAAGAGCCAATTCACCTTGCTGAGTTCCATATCCTTCAACTAAAACCTCGCCTTTAGAAACTTTTTGACCTTTTCTAACAATTGGTCTAATGTTTATAGAGGTATTTTGGTTTGTTTTAGCAAACTTTACTAAATCATAAGATTTAATATTATCATCGAATGATATTAATTCATCTTCAGCAGTTCTATCGTATTTAATAGTAACTTTTTTAGCATCAACATATTCAACAATACCATCAGCTTCTGCTGTAGCAAGCACTCTTGAATCTCTTGCAACTGAACCTTCTAAACCTGTTCCAACAATTGGAGATTCAGGATTTAATAGAGGCACTGCTTGACGCTGCATGTTAGATCCCATCAATGCCCTGTTTGCATCATCGTGCTCTAAGAATGGAATTAAAGATGCTGCAATTGATGCAATTTGGTTTGGAGCTACATCCATCAAATGAACATCTTTTGATTCAGGAACAGGGAAATCACCTTCAAATCTGGCTTTTACCCTTTCGTTTTCAAATACACCATCTTTAGAGATAGGAGCATTTGCCTGTGCAATCATTTTTCCATCTTCTTCTTCAGCACTTAAGTAAATAACATCTTCATCAAGTTTTACTTTACCATCTTCAACCTTTCTATAAGGAGTTTCGATAAAACCAAGCTTATTTACTTTGGCATAAACACAAAGAGAAGAAATCAAACCAATGTTAGGTCCTTCAGGGGTTTCAATGGTACAAAGTCTACCATAGTGAGTATAGTGAACGTCCCTAACCTCAAATCCGGCTCTTTCTCTAGAAAGTCCACCGGGACCTAAAGCAGATAATCTTCTTTTATGGGTTATCTCGGATAATGGATTTGTTTGATCCATGAATTGAGATAATTGATTGGTACCAAAAAATGAATTGATTACCGAAGAAAGTGTTTTAGCATTAATCAAATCGATTGGCGTAAACACTTCATTATCTCTAACATTCATTCTCTCACGAATTGTTCTAGCCATTCTAGCTAAACCAACACCAAATTGAGAATATAATTGCTCTCCTACTGTCCTTACCCTTCTATTACTTAAGTGATCGATATCATCAACATCGGTTTTTGAGTTGATAAGCTCAATTAAATACTTAATAATTGAAATAATATCTTCTTTGGTAAGAATCTTAGTTTCCATATCGATATCAAGGTTCAACTTTTTGTTGATCCTGTATCTACCAACTTCACCTAAATCGTATCTCTTATCAGAGAAGAAAAGCTTATCAATTACACCTCTTGCAGTTTCTTCATCTGGTGGTTCTGCGTTTCTCAACACCCTATAAATATGTTCAACTGCTTCAATTTCAGAGTTTGAAGGGTCTTTTTGTAAAGTGTTATAAATGATAGTGAAATCTGCAGAGTTTGTATCTTCCTTGTGCAACAAGATTGTTTTAGCTCCTGTATCTAAAATCAATTCAACGTGCTCAGGTTCAATAATAGTTTCTCTGTCAATTATAACCTCGTTTCTTTCGATGGATACAACTTCTCCTGTATCTTCATCAACAAAATCTTCGAACCAAGTTTTTAAAACCCTAGCAGCTAGTCTTCTACCAACCACTTTTTTAAGTTGAGTTTTATTAACCTTAATTTCGTCGGCGAGGTTAAATATTTCTAAAATATCTTTATCGGTATCGTAACCAATTGCTCTTAATAAAGTAGTTACAGGTAACTTTTTCTTACGGTCGATATACGCAAACATCACAGAGTTGATGTCTGTAGCAAATTCAATCCAAGAACCTTTAAACGGAATTACCCTGGCAGAGTATAATTTGGTACCATTAGCATGGAAGCTATGGCCAAAGAATACACCAGGAGACCTATGCAATTGCGAA
This sequence comes from Crocinitomicaceae bacterium, assembly GCA_018623405.1. Lineage (GTDB taxonomy): Bacteria > Bacteroidota > Bacteroidia > Flavobacteriales_G > Salibacteraceae > JAAZVO01. The sequence goes on along the minus strand of JAAZVO010000156.1, from coordinate 1,676 downwards.
ACAATAACCCTTTCAGCTCCATTTATAATAAATGAACCTCTAGGAGTCATATATGGAATAGTACCTAAATAAACGTCTTGAACAATAGTTTCAAAATCTTCGTGTTCAGGGTCGGTACAATATAATTTCAATTTTGCTTTTAGTGGAACACTATAAGTTAACCCACGCTCTATAGATTCTTGCATTCCATAGCGTGGAGGATCAACGAAATAGTCCAGAAATTCCAAAACGAAGTTATTTCTAGCATCGGTAATTGGAAAGTTCTCACTAAACACCTTATATAAACCCTCTTGTTCCCTATTTTGAGGAGGTGTATCTAACTGGAAAAAATCTCTAAATGATTGTAATTGAATATCCAAAAAATCAGGATAATCCAACAAGTTTTGAGTAGTAGAGAAATTTACTCTTTTTTGTGTTTTTGTCAATTCTGACATACAGGAGGAATTTTATTAAACAATAACAGGTATAAACAACAAAGGGTTTAGCCCGCTGGGCGGACTAAACCTTTCAAAAATGTTCTAAAGAGAACTATGATTACTTAAGTTCAACTTCAGCTCCGGCCTCTTCAAATTGTTTCTTAAGAGCATCAGCTTCGTCTTTTGTAACTCCTTCTTTTACAGGTTTTGGAGCACCATCAACGATTTCTTTAGCTTCTTTAAGACCTAGACCGGTGATTTCTTTTACAAGCTTAACGATTTGAAGTTTTGAACCTCCAGGAGATTTAAGGATTACATCAAACTCAGTTTGTTCTTCTCCTCCTGCTTCGTCACCACCGCCTGCGGCTGGACCTGCAACAGCTACAGCTGAAGCAGCTGGTTCAATACCGTACTCATCTTTTAATATTTGAGCAAGTTCGTTAACCTCTTTTACTGTTAAGTTTACTAATTGGTCAGCAAACGCTTTTAAATCTGCCATTTTATTGATTTTTAATTTTGATTCTTAGTTAATAATTCTGTTTACCATTAATTTTCAGACCTCTCTTCTAAAGCCTTTATTAAGCCTGCAAGAGTAGTTTTTCCTGATTGAAGGGCTCCAACAACATTTTTAGCAGGTGATTGGAGTAACGCGATAACATCGCCAATAAGCTCATTTTTAGACTTAAGGCTAGCTAGTGCATCTAACTTATCTTCACCAACAAATATTGCTTCCTGTACGTATGCACCTTTTAAGATTGGTTTTTCTTCTTTTTTTCTGAAATCTTTAATAAGCTTTGCCGGAGCATTACCTGTATCAGATAACATAATAGAAGTATTACCTTTTAGCACATCGTAAAGGCCCGAAAAATCTTTTTCCTCTACCCTTTCCATTGCCTTGCGCAACAATGTGTTTTTTACTACTTGTAGAGATATATTTTGACGAAAACATAAGCCTCTAAGCCTGTTAGACTTTTCAACTGTCATCGCAGATACATCTGCCAAATAGACTACATCACTGTTCTTAAGCTTCTCAGTAAGGTCGTCAATTAATTGATTTTTCTCTAGTTTGTTCATCCCAAATTAATTAAGTTTGGATTCAACCTTCACTGAAGGACTCATTGTACCTGACATATAGACACTTCTCACATAAGTACCTTTTGCTGCGGTAGGCTTCAGCTTGATTATGGTCTGTAACAGCTCACTGGCATTTTCGTTAAGCTTATCGGCAGTAAAGGAAGCCTTACCGATAGATGCATTTAT
>JAAZVO010000155.1 GCA_018623405.1 Crocinitomicaceae bacterium | reverse complement strand
TGTTGAAATTTATTCCTGTACCTACGCCAAAACCTGCAAAACCCGAACGGGTGGCTAATTGCATTTCTCGCCTTCTTTGATGATTATAGGAAAACCTCAACATAAAACTTTTGGTAGGAAAAAACTCAACGCCTGCATTAAAATGTCTCATCAATTTATCTAGGGTAAAAACTTTTTGTGTTTCCTCGCCTGTAAAAGGATCAACTTCTTCTGTAGATTCATCAGGATAAGATAAATCCCAAGTTTGAAGATTATGTGCCAAAATTGAAAGTCGAAATGGTGCTTTTGCCAACCTCTTTGAAACTCCTAGCTGAATTTCAAATGGCAAAGCAGACAATGTTTGATTTTGAGAATAGATTTGGAGTCCGGCATGTTTAATTACCAACCCTAAACTTAAATCTTTTTCAGGCTCCGTGTAATACATTCCTCCTGTTAAGCCTAAACCCAAATTAACATTCTGAGGAAAAGTGGAAATCAAAAAATTAGAGGCAAGGCCTGCACTTAACTTTTCAGTAATGTTGAATTTTCTGTATCCTGCCAAAGCGTACTCACCTGCTGAAAACTCACCCGTTATATTTCCAGATGTATTGGCTTCAAAGAAATTTCCGTAGTTAAAATATTGAATAGAAAATGCGTAGTTTTTTACCTTTTGGTGTGGATGAAAAAAAACAGTACCCCCATTAATATCACCAACATAATTGGCATAATTGAAAGATATATTTTGTTTTCCTGAATCTAATAAGGCAGGATTATCTGCAATTTGATTGATATTACCTTGGTGGGAAATAAGATGGCCTCCCATGGCTGCGCTTCTTGCATTGGTGGGGATTTGTAAAAATGTATAACCTCTTTCACCACCTTGCTGAGCAAATAAACCTACTGCAACAGAACAAAGAAAACTGAACAAGAAAAGCTTTTTCATGCGCGATATCCTACGCGCAAAAATGTGTTTTATTGTGAAACCCATTAAGGTTAATTCAACTTTATTGGGTTGGCTACCTTTTCTTTTAGCAAGGCAAGGTCTAAAACTTCATCCATTTTAGTAACATAATGGAACTTTAAACCTGCTAGATATTTCTCTGGAATTTCAAGCACATCCTTCTCATTGTCTGCACATAAAATAATCTCCTTTATTCCTGCTCTTTTCGCGGCTAGAATTTTTTCTTTTATTCCACCCACCGGTAAAACGCTGCCTCTAAGTGTTATTTCACCTGTCATGGCAAGATTCTTTTTAACCTTTCTTTGCGAAAACAAAGAAGCTAAGGAAGTTAGCATTGTAATTCCTGCTGAGGGTCCATCCTTCGGCGTTGCTCCTTCAGGCACGTGAATATGTACGTTGTATTGATCAAAAATCTCCTGATTTAAGCCAATTTTTGAAGAGTGGGCTTTCAAGAACTCCAAAGCCAAAATGGCTGATTCCTTCATAACATCTCCAAGGTTTCCTGTTAGGGTTAATTTACCTTTTCCCTTGGTAATGCTACTTTCAATAAAAAGAATATCTCCTCCCACAGAAGTCCAAGCTAAACCTGTAACAACGCCTGCTACGGAGTTATCGCTGTACTTATCTTTAGTAATTCCGGGACCTAAAAGTTCTTGGAGCTCTGTAATCTTAATGTTCGGATGATTACTTTCGCCAATGGCCACTTTTTTCGCAACTTTTCTTACCAAGGCAGCGATTCTTTTTTCCAAGGTTCTAACCCCACTCTCACGTGTGTAACCTTCAATTACAGCCTCTAAAACCTTATTGCTTAGGTTTATATGGTCTTTTTGAAGTCCGTGAGTTTTTATTTGCTTTGGTAATAAATGCTTTTTAGCGATTTGAATTTTTTCTTCAACAGTATATCCACTAACATTAATTATTTCCATCCTATCGCGTAATGCAGGATGCACATTACCAAGGTTATTTGCCGTGGCAATAAACATCACTTTAGAAAGGTCATAATCTACTTCCACAAAGTTGTCGTAAAAGGTATCATTTTGCTCAGGGTCAAGCACTTCTAATAAGGCAGAAGATGGGTCACCATGAAAATCTGAACCAACTTTATCAATTTCATCCAAAATAAAAACAGGGTTTGAAGATTCTGCTTTTCTTAAATTTTGAATAATTCTTCCGGGCATTGCCCCTATGTATGTTTTTCTGTGTCCTCTTATTTCTGCTTCATCTCTTAACCCACCAAGAGAAGCTCTAACATATTTTCTTCCCAAGGCCTCAGCAATAGATTTACCTAAAGAGGTTTTACCTACTCCGGGAGGTCCTTCTAAACAGATAATGGGTGATTTCATATCACCTTTCAGCTTTAAAACTGCTAAATGCTCAATTATCCTATCCTTTACCTTTTCTAATCCGTAGTGGTCTCTATCTAGAATACGTTGGGCTTTCTTCAGATCAAATTTATCTTTGGTAAACTCGCCCCAAGGCAACTCTAAAATAACTTGCAGGTAGTTTAATTGAACCGAATATTCAACCCCGGATTGGTTCATTCGCTGCAGTTTATTGAGTTCTTTCTCAAAAATTTCAGCAACTTTTTTGGTCCATTTTTTCTCTTTGGCCTTAATGCGCATTTCTTCAATTTCTTGCTCAACTGGGTTTCCACCCAACTCCTCTTGAATGGTTTTCATTTGTTGATGCAAGAAATATTCACGTTGCTGCTGATCTATATCGGTTTTTACCTTAGATTGAATTTCATTTTTCATCTCTAACATTTGAAGCTCCTTGGTTAGGTTTTTCAAGGTTAGCGTTGCACGCTCCATTACATTAGGTTGCTCTAAAATTTCTTGTTTTTGAGCAACATTAATGTTCATGTTAGAGGAAATAAAATTCATCAAGAAGTTAGGGCTATCGATATTATTGATGGCTACCGTAGCCTCCGTGGGAATATCAGGTGAATTCTTAATAATTTTTACGGCTAAATCTTTAATGGAATTAACTGCCGCAGAAAACTTTTTATCTCGTTTGGTCGGAACCTTCTCTACAATATCATCTACCAACCCTTTAAAATATGGCTCGGTTTCTACTATATCTAGTAACCTAAATTTTCTTTTTCCTTGAATGATAACAGTAGTGCTGCCATCAGGCATTTTTAGCATTTTGATAATGCGCGCAATGGTGCCTATGCTGTAAAGATTTTCAATATTTGGCTCTTCAACTTTTTGATCTTTTTGAGATATTACTCCAATAATTTTATCGCCTGCATTGGCTTCTTTTATAAGATTAATGGACTTATCTCTGCCCACAGTTATAGGAATAACTACCCCCGGAAAAAGCACTGTGTTTCTAACGGGCAAAATTGGTAACACCTCCGGAAACTTTTCTGAATTCATTCTATCTTCATCTTCTGAAGACAACAATGGAATAAAATCAGGCCCCTCCTCTATAATGTCTGAAAATTCTAAAAACTTCATGTAATTAACTGAATCGAAATTGAACTTGGGTTTGGCAATAGATATGCCAAGGTGAATATTAGCCTTTATAGCCGTATTTTTCGAAAATATAACTGAGAATTTGTCGGTCAATATCAGAAAAACTGACATTTCTGCGTGCCATCATCTTTTCGGCCACTTCAAATGCTTTATCTAAATTAAATGGAACCCCCTGAGTTCCTCCCCAATAAAAAGAAGGGACGTGTTTAGGCGGAAAGTCGCCACCAAAAATATTGGCAGAAACACCCACTACAGTTCCTGTATTTAGCATGGTATTTATTCCTGTTTTGGAGTGGTCGCCCATTATTAAGCCGCAAAACTGTTCTTCGGTAAGGCGCATTTGATTATCAGCGTAATTAAATACCGATACTTTAGAGTAGTTATTTTTTAAATTAGATGTGTTTGTGTCAGCACCAAGGTTACACCACTCTCCTAACACAGAGTTTCCCATAAAGCCATCATGCCCTTTGTTAGAATATCCAAAAACTACAGAATTAGAAATTTCGCCACCAACTTTTGAATGTGGCCCAATTACAGTAGGCCCATAAATTTTTGCCGCTAATTTAACTGTGCTGTGTTCTCCCAAAAAAAATGGCCCTCTAATAACGCTACCTTCCATTACTTCGGCATCTTTGCCAATGTAAATCGGACCTGTGTCAGTATTAAAGATAACACCTTGAGCCTTAGCTGTTTTTTCTACATATAGCTCATGCCCAAAAACGGTGTTTTGCTCATACACCTGGGCATTTCTTAGGTCTCTAAGCCTAAATAATTCTAAGTCGTTTTCAATTTGTTTTCCGGCAAGCTTAAATATTTGCCAAGGGTATTCTACTAAATCGAAACTTGATTTTGAAGTCTTTATTTTGGCTTTTAATGAAAATAACTCTTTTCTGCTTAAACCTTTCGATGATTTAAAAGCAATCAGTTTTCCATCTTGTATTAGGGCTACATCATTTGGAAGATTTTCTATTTCATCCAATAAATTGGGGGTTGGACAAACAGTTCCATTGATAAAAGTTTTTTCGCCTTCTACATATTCAAAACTATAAAGCGCTTTTAAGTAAATTCTTGTAAGTACTTCAACTTTTGAATTAAGTGTTTGCTCCCATTTCTCTTTTATGGTAAACCCACCAACCCTAAGCAAAGCAGCTGCTCTAGTCAATGTTAAAGGATTTAGTTGTTGTATATAATCAGGGTCGAAAAGAATAAATTGCATGTGCCGAATTTACGTTAAAAAGGACAAAAAAATGCCCCCTCGAAAAATCGGGGGGGCATCAATTCAATTATTTAACCTTACTAAATTAGTTTTTTCCTTTATAATAGTTTTTATACCTATTCTTGAATTTATCAACCCTACCTGCAGTATCAACTAACTTCATTTTTCCGGTATAAAAAGGATGAGATTTAAAAGAAATTTCAAGCTTAATAAGCGGATATTCGTTGCCATCTTCCCACTTAATGGTTTCTTTAGATGGTGCACATGATTTACATAAAAATGCAAAATCGTTTGACATGTCTTTAAAAACAACAGGTCTATAGCTTTCCGGATGGATATCTTTTTTCATAATTCGAAAATTTCGGAGTGCAAAAGTAGCCAAATTCTTTTAATTTCAAATTCATAAAATACAATAATTCTTTGCGCGTTACATTTGCTGAAATTTATGAGGCATTTTTTATTTGTTTTTACAATCATTTTTCTAACCCTCGGAGTTTATTCATGCCGTAAAACCAACTTCTACGATGGTAACAACGCAAAGGTTGAGTTTTCATCTGATACCGTTTTTTTCGATACAGTTTTTACTTCGATTGGCTCTAGCACAAGAAGGTTGATGATTAGAAACCCTTTTTCGCAAACACTACAACTAGAGCGGGTTTGGATTGCCGGAGGAAAACCTTCTATTTTTAGAATGAATGTAGATGGAATTCCCTCAAAAGACGTAAAAGATTTAGAAATTCCACCCAACGACTCAATTTTTGTGTTTGTTGAAGTAACGGTTGACCCTAACAACAATAATTTGCCTTTTGTAGTTAGCGATAGTTTGTACGTAGCTACGGGCGGAAATCTTCAAAAAGTAAGGTTAGTAGCTTGGGGGCAAAACGCATATTATTATCGCCCTACTAGGTCTATCGCCGGTTTGCCATCCTTCTCCCAATTAAGTGAATATGGACTTTCTAGCACTACCGTTGTTTGGAAAAACGATAAACCACATGTAATTTATGGTTACTTGATGGTAGATTCCCTTATTACACTTAACATTCAAGAAGGCGCCCAAATACACTTTCATAAAAATTCAGGGCTTTGGGTGTACCGAGGGGGAAATTTAGATGTACAAGGTACTGTTGACAACCCTGTTGTTTTTCAAGGTGATAGGCTAGAAGATTATTGGGATGACAATGCTGGGCAATGGGATAGGATTTGGATTAATGGAAGCGATAAAAACCAAACATTTAATCACGCAATTCTAAAAAACGGTTTTGTAGGAATACAATATGAGCCATTTCCCTTTGCGCAATTTCCTGCAAGACCTACAGGCAGTTTAAACTTAAACAATACAATTGTGCAAAATATGGTTGGTGTTGGTGTATTGGCAAGAAACACCAAAATGGAATTTAATAACACCGTAATTTCAAATTGCGGAACCAATAACCTCGCCTTATTGGGAGGAGGAGATTACAGGTTTACCCATTGCACTTTTGCCAATTATTGGAGCAGTGGTACGAGAAGAGATCCTCTTTTGGTAATGACCAATTACTACGAAGATTTATTCGGAAATGACGTTTACAACAAGATGGATCAAGCTTATTTTGGAAATTCCATCATTTTTGGAACACAAGAAGAAGAAATAAATTTTGATTTTGATGAAGCAACAGGGTTCGACTATTTGTTTGAGAGTTGCGCTTTAAGAACAGAAACAGAAATAGATTCTTTACCTGATAATTTTAAAAATGTTTTTCTACCCGCCACCAATGTTATAGTTGATGGCGTTTCTATGAATGCTTTATTTAAAGATCCAAGTGAATTTGATTTTGACATTCATGAATTTTCATTGGCTATAGATAAAGGAGATGCAAACATCATGGGAAACCTAAACCTTGACATTCGTGAACACGCAAGAAGTGATGGA
>JAAZVO010000154.1 GCA_018623405.1 Crocinitomicaceae bacterium | reverse complement strand
GAGGTTTTCGAATTACCTTTTGAAAGAAAAGCTCCCGGAGTTATTTATCGTCAACCGGTAAACGAACCGCTTCAAACAGGTATTAAAGCCATTGACTCTATGATTCCAATTGGGAGGGGTCAAAGGGAATTAATTATTGGTGATAGGCAAACAGGTAAAACTACCGTTGCAATAGATACTATTATCAACCAAAAAGAATTTTACGAAGCAGGAAACCCTGTTTATTGTATTTATGTAGCAATAGGTCAAAAAGCATCTACTGTTGCTCAAATAGTAAAAAAATTAGATGAGGCAGGTGCTTTGCCTTATACTGTAATTGTTGCAGCAAATGCATCAGACCCTGCACCAATGCAGTTTTATGCACCATTTGCGGGAGTTGCAGTTGGCGAGTACTTTAGAGACACAGGAAGACCTGCTTTAATCGTATATGATGACCTTTCAAAGCAAGCGGTTGCTTACCGTGAGGTATCACTCTTATTAAGAAGACCTCCAGGACGTGAAGCTTATCCGGGTGATGTATTCTACCTTCACTCGAGATTATTAGAAAGGGCAGCAAAAATCATTAACAACGATGCCATTGCTGCTCAAATGAATGATCTTCCAGATGTTTTAAAAGATAAAGTAAAAGGTGGTGGTTCATTAACTGCGCTACCAATTATTGAAACTCAAGCTGGTGACGTATCTGCTTATATCCCAACAAACGTAATTTCAATTACGGATGGACAGATTTTCTTAGAGTCAGACCTTTTCCTTTCAGGAGTTAGACCTGCGATTAACGTGGGTATCTCTGTATCAAGGGTTGGGGGTTCCGCTCAAATTAAATCAATGAAAAAGGTTGCCGGTACACTAAAGCTAGACCAAGCACAGTATAGAGAGTTAGAAGCATTTGCTAAATTCGGATCTGACCTTGATGCTGCTACTAAAGGGGTTTTAGATAAAGGTGCTAGAAACGTTGAAATCTTAAAACAACCTGAAGGCTCACCACTAACCGTTGAAAAACAAATTGCAATTATTTACTTAGGGACAAAAGGTTTATTAAGAAATGTTCCTGTGAATAAAGTAAGAGCTTTTGAAGAGGAATACCTACACTTCCTAGAGGTAAATCATAAAGATATTTTAGATACCCTTAAAGAAGGTAAACTAACAAATAAAGTTACAGATACTTTAGCTGATGTAGCTGAGGATCTTGCAGCAAAATATTAATCTGAAAAACCTTTAGCAAGTGCCAAACTTAAAGGAAGTAAGGAATAGAATCAGTTCAGTAAACTCAACTATGCAGATAACCTCTGCCATGAAAATGGTATCGGCGGCTAAGTTGAGAAGGGCACAAGACCGAGTTACTCAAATGAGGCCTTATGCCCAAAAGCTTACTGAAATACTTGGAAGACTAACTTCTACATTAGACCCATCAGAAAACAAGCTTTCTGCCGAAAGAGAAGTAAAAAACGTTTTATTGGTTTTAATTACTTCTAATAGGGGCCTTTGTGGTGGTTTTAACGCAGCGGTGATTAAGGCAGCTAAAGAAAAAATTCAAAACAATCCCGACAAAACCTATAAAGTGGTTACAGTTGGAAAAAAAGCTTTTGATTTTTTCAAAAAAACAGACCTTATTCTTCAATCAGAAAAAGTTAAGGGTGATAATCACCTGCTTTTTGACGATTTGAATTTTGACGCCGCGAGCGAAGTGCCAAATGGAATTGTTGAGGAATATTTAGACGGCAAATTTGATGAAGTACATTTGGTTTACAATAGGTTTAAAAATGCAGCAACCCAAGTTTTGGAATTCGAGCAATTTTTACCTGTGTTAAAACCAGAAACAGAAGTAGATAATTCTTCAGTAGACTATTTATTCGAGCCTACTAAAAATGAAATTATTGAAGATTTAATCCCAAAATCTTTAAAAACTCAATTTTATAAAGCGGTTTTAGATAGTAATGCTGCAGAGCACGGAGCAAGAATGACAGCCATGCACAAGGCAACTGATAATGCCAAAGACTTATTAGACCACTTAAAGCTTTCATATAACAAAGCAAGGCAAGCTGCAATTACCAACGAGATTTTAGAAATTGTTGGTGGAGCAAATGCACTTGATGATGCATAAAACCTGACACGGTTTTTGATATTTTGAACCCTCTCGATAATTTACCGCGAGGGTTTTTTATTTTTAGCAATTCATGAAGGTGGCTTTTAATTTAACTTGGCGAATCTATTTTTCGATGTTTATGTTGGTGCTGGTATCATTTATCATTACCGGGGCAGCAACCTACTTCAACTTTATTGATCAGAACGAAAAATACCACATAGAAAGGCTCAACAGAAAAGAGGCTGCTATTTTAGCTTCAATAAATTACTATTTCCACCAGGAAAGAGAAGGTGAGTTTTTTCCATTTTACACAAAAGAGTTTGTAGATAAAATCAATGAGTTCTCAGACATACATGCACTAACCATAAACATCTTCGACCTTAACGGGATATTAATTACCTCATCAGATATTATTGAATATGAGAATAGCTCGATGGAAAAGTTTGTGCCACAACAGGTGCTTCAAAACTTAAAAGGCGGACAAGAATCTGTTTTGTTAGACCAACAAAGAGGAAAGGAAGACCATTTAGCAGTTTATTCTTATTTAAGAAACCTTGAAGGAACACCTATTGCCATAATTAACATGCCCTACTTTTTTAGCTTAGAACCCTCAAACAATGAAGCTTACCACTTTTTAAGACGCCTAAGCTTATTCTACCTAATTTTATTATTGCCAGCATTGGTTTTAGGCTTCTACCTATCACAATACATTACAAAATCACTAAGAACAATTGGAGATAAAATTAAAACCTTAAGACTTAATCAAAAGAACGAGGAATTATCTTGGAAAAGTAAAGATGAAATTGGTTTATTGGTTGAGGAATACAACAAAAAAGTAAATGAATTAGAAAAAAGCTTTAGGTTATTGGCCCAATCTGAAAGAGAGTTAGCTTGGCGGGAAATGGCAAAACAGGTGGCGCATGAAATAAAAAACCCTTTAACCCCAATGAAGTTGAGTGTTCAGCAATTAGAGCGTGCGTGGAATGATAATCAAACAGATTTTGAAGATCGAATAAAAAGATTTTCAATCACCATGACAGAGCAGATTGAAACACTAACCAAAATAGCGAATGAGTTTTCGAGCTTTGCCAAAATGCCTAAAACAAAAATTGAGCGAATAAACTTAAATACATTAGTTGCTACTACAATAAACCTCTTTAAGGAAACAGGTTCAGGGATACATTTATCATTTGAAAGCTCGTTTGATGATGCACATGTAAAAGCTGATAAAACAGAGATGCAAAGGGTTTTTATTAACCTTTTTAAAAACGCTTTTCAAGCGATTCCTGAAGAGAAAAAAGGCTTCATTAAAGTGCGTTTATTAGACTTTGCAAATTCTTGGAAAATTGAGGTGGAAGATAATGGCGAGGGAATACCGGATAAAATGAAGGAAAGCCTTTTTATTCCCAACTTCACCACTAAATCAACCGGAATGGGGCTTGGTTTAGCCATGGTAAAAAACATAATTGATAACTACAACGGAAACATTTCTTTCATATCAAAAGAAGGAGAGGGAACAACTTTTACAATTGACCTACCTAAAGCGTAAGGCTTAGTAATTTGGGTTAATTTCGTAGAAAATTTCAATTTCATGTCCAACATACTTTCTGAATTACAGAACAACATCTTAACCCTAACAATAAATAGGCCTGAGAAATTAAACGCCTTGAATAAAGAAACGATTTCAGAGTTGAGTGCCGCTTTAAATGATGTGGTAAATAACCCAGAAGTTCGAGTTGTAATATTAATCGGTGCTGGAACCAAGGCTTTTGTAGCTGGTGCTGATATTTCAGAATTTGCCTCTTTTTCCGTTCAACAAGGAAAAGATCTTAGTAGAAACGGGCATCAAGCACTGTTTGACCTAATTGAGCATTTTACAAAACCAATAATTGCTGCAGTAAATGGCTTTGCACTTGGCGGAGGGCTAGAATTAGCCATGAGTTGCCATATTAGAATAGCTTCAGAAAACGCCAAAATGGGATTACCCGAAGTAAGCTTAGGTGTAATTCCCGGTTATGGGGGCACACAAAGGCTTCCAAAATTAATTGGTAGAGGAAAAGCTAACGAAATGATTTTTACTGCAGGCATGATGAAGGCTGACGAAGCCTTACAATATGGATTGGTAAACTATGTTGTTCCACAAGAAGAGTTGCTAGAAAAAGCAAAAAGTATTGCCCAAAAAATTCTTCCAAACTCACCTGTAGCTATTGAAAAAGCAATAAAAGCAGTAAATGCAGGGTTTCAAGATGGTGTTAATGGTTTCGAAGAAGAAATAAAAGAGTTTGGAAATTGCTTTGGCACCGCTGATTTTAAAGAAGGAACCTCGGCTTTCCTTGAAAAAAGAAAGGCTAACTTTCCGGGGAAATAAATTTCAATTCACATTTTTTGGTGAGCAACTCTTGCCAGCGTTAAAGATGTTAAGCGGAATATACACTTTCTTTATCTGGAATATTAATTATTGAACCCGCTTAAGAAACTTTTCGGACAAACAGCTATTTACGGACTAAGCAGTATCGTTGGTCGGTTTTTAAATTACCTGCTTACACCGCTGCATACAGCACAATTCACTACAGATCAGTATGGAATAATCACAGAAATGTATGCCTATGTAGCGTTTCTTGTGGTTTTACTTACCTATGGAATGGAAACCACCTTTTTTAGGTTTGCCAATAAGGATGGGGCCTCACCAAACAAGGTTTTTTCTACTGGAGTTTCGACGGTTGCTTTTACAAGTTTTGCATTTATTTTATGGGCCTTTGCCTTTCAACAACCTATAGCAAATTGGCTGCAGTACCCAAATAACAGCGAGTATGTTGCGTGGTTTGCAATTATTGTTGGATTAGATGCTTTAAGTGCGCTTCCTTTAGCAAAGCTTAGGCAAAACAATAAAGCCTTAAAGTTTGCCGGGGTAAACTTCTTAAATGTTGGAGTAAATATAGGTTTAAACGTTTATTTCATTGGCTATTGTTTACCCATGTATCAATCAGGAAATGTTAACTGGCTTATTGAACTAACCTACAACCCCGAAATTGGAGTAGGTTACGTATTTATTTCAAACCTAATTGCAAGCATTTTAAAATTTGTGGTTCTTATTCCAATCACGTTAAAAAACTACGAAGGTTTTAATAAAATAATACTTAAAGAAATGCTCTGGTTTGGGCTTCCTTTATTGGTGGCCGGGCTCGCAGGAATTATCAACGAAACACTTGATAGAATACTATTAAAAAGGCTGTTGTTTGATACGCTCGGGGAACGAGAAACACTAAGTCAATTGGGGGTATACGGAGCAAATTACAAAGTATCGATTATCATCACGTTGTTTATCCAAGCATTTAGATATGCAGCTGAGCCCTTCTTTTTTGCGCAAGAAAAAGACACTAATGCTAAAGCGGTTTACGCCAAGGTAATGAACCTTTTTGTTGGTGTGGTTGCGGTTATTTTTTTAGGAGTAATGCTCTACTTAGATATCCTCAAGTTTTTTATTCCTAACCAAGCCTATTGGGAAGGGTTAAAAGTGGTGCCCATTTTACTTTTTGCAAACATCTTTTTAGGTGTTTACTATAACCAATCCATTTGGTATAAGCTTACAGATAAAACATATTTTGGAGCCTACATGGCAATTTTTGGAGCATTAACCACGCTAATTTTAAACTTTATTTTAATTCCTAAAATGGGCTATATGGGCTCTGCTTGGACTACTTTGATTTGCTACTTCTCCATGGTATTGGTATCATACTTTTTAGGACAAAAACATTATCCCGTAAACTACAACCTTTTAAAAGTGTTTGGCTATTTAAGTGTGTCTTTTTTGCTATGGTGGATATGGAATATTTTAAACCTTGAACAAGGTCTTCTTCATGAAATGGGAAGAGCCTTTATTTTTATAAGTTTTCTAGGAACCTTTTTTCTAATAGAAAAGCCTTTAAAAAATGGATGAAAAACTAAAAGTAAAGGTTATTAATAAAAGCAACTTCGCTTTACCTCAATATGCAACAGAGCATGCTGCAGGGTTAGACTTAAGAGCAAACACAAACGAAGATATCTCCCTTAAACCTTTAGAAAGAACCCTCATAAAGACAGGTTTATTTTTAGAAATACCAATTGGCTTTGAGGGTCAGGTAAGACCACGAAGCGGGTTAGCCTACAAACATGGAATTACTGTTTTAAATACTCCCGGTACTATTGATGCAGACTATCGTGGTGAGGTAGGAGTAATTTTAGTAAACCTCTCAAATGAAACCTTCATCATAAAGCCAGGTGAACGTATTGCACAGCTTGTTTTTGCAAAGCACGAACAAGCTAAATGGGAGGAAACCACAACCTTAACCGATACAAATAGAGGAGAAGGAGGATTTGGCTCAACAGGAAAACACTGATAATCAATAATAATCATGGCTAAGCAAGGCTTTCTACTATTTTTGCCGCCAATTACTTTTATATTATGAATTTAATTATTCCAATGGCTGGTATGGG
>JAAZVO010000153.1 GCA_018623405.1 Crocinitomicaceae bacterium | reverse complement strand
TGCTTACATTGTTTGGTACCTTAACAATAACCCCACTATGCATAGCGTCTTTATTATTAGCCGATTCTTTTATTAAGTTTTTTAAGGTATTCGGATAAATAATTGTGTCGGGGTTTATAATTAAAAACTTTTCAATTCCAATGGATTTTAAATAAGCAATACCTATATTATTTCCACCGGCATAACCCAAATTATTTTTTGTTTTAAGAACAGTTGCATTAGAAAAACTATTACTTAAACTTTGAGAGGTTTCGTTCGGTGAATTATTATCTATAACAATTATCTTGTAGTTGGGATAAGTTGAGTCTTTAATTGAATCAATAAGTGTTGCAGTATCAGTTGAATTTTCATAATTCAAAATGATAATCCCAATTGTAGATGGCATTAATTCTTCCTTTTTTTCAATTAACACTTCTACTTTTCGTACGTTATTATCTACTTCTAATTCAATAGTTTTAGGAATAGAAGTAGCATGTACTTCAAGTTTCGTTAAGAAATTTGTAGAAATACTATCCCAATTAAGTTCTTTTAGTGTTTGAGCTATTTTGGTATTTAATGAATTCTTATCCCAATTTAGTTCAAGCGCTTTTTTCATAGCCTTTACTAATCCATCTTCTTCGAGAGAATCATATAGTATACCGTTTATTTCATGCTCTATTACCTCCTCAATCATTCCCAATTTTGGTGCAATTACCGGCTTATTAAAGGATAATGAACTAATTACAGAGCCAGAAGTTAAGATTTCTTCATAGGGAGCGACAATAAACTCACAGGCATTGAAATACAATTGCAAGTCTTCGTCAGCAACAAATTCAGGAAATACAATAGTATTTCTAATTAAAGCAGCCTTATCTGTTAAATAATTTTTGGAATAAGGATGTCCTGTTTTACCAGCAACAAGTAAGTATATCTTTTGAGGGGTATCCTCAAATAGCTGTGAAAAAGCAATAAAGAGATTTTCCAGGCCTTTATATGGTCTTATTTGACCAATAAATGCAAATACAATAGAATCTTCAGGAATAGCTAAACGCTTTCTTGCCTCATTTGGCTTTATTTTATTTGGAAAAACATTTTCAAAGTTTCCATGCGGCGAAACTATTACCTTTTGTTTTTTTATCGGATAAAGGTTTTCAATTGCAGTTAAATGTAGGTCAGAATGAAGGTGTACATTATCAAAATGTTGAGCTAATTTTCTTCGAAAATTAATTTCATTCTGCCTTAAGTCATTATCTTTTATATCGTGACTTAACAGGTTATGAATTGTCCAAACTGTTTTTCCCCCTAGGGATTTAAATAAGATTAGACTTTTAAGAAATGCTTTTTGAAGACTTTCTCTTTCTGAAAGATAAGGTGAGTTGAAAATAGGACTTATCCAATGGAGGTGAAATGTTACTTGGTCTGATGGGTTTTGTGTAATGTATTCAATTGCGTTGCCAATATTTCCGTCACCAACGCTAATAGTTGGAGGAAAAGGGTTGTAAAAAAGAGTTTGATAATGATTATTAATTCTATAATCTGGAAAGAAAAACCATTTTCTTTTGGGTGTTTCCTCTCTTTTTACTTCTATTAATGATTCCTTAGATAATAGCTCTGTTACCTGGATTTTGGTTTCACCAATAGAAAGGAAAAGATTTAGATTAGCTAAATCTGTTGTTTTTTCGAATAGTGGTGTATCTGTAGAAAAGGTGAAACCAGAAAACCCATTTCCAAACCCTGCTTCTTTTACATCTTCCCTAAGTTGATCGCACTGAAACGAACCGAGATTGATGTCTTCCTTTAATAGCGAAGCGGTTAATGCTTTATTAGAATTTGGTATATGAATCCAACCCCTTATTTCATTTGGAGATAGATAATCTACACTGCCATTTATTTCAGTCTTTGTTTTTGGCTTAAATAGTTTCATTTCACTTCTTTTTATCCATTAAACTCAGGTATTTTCTTATAGCCTTTTTAGGCTTGAAAACACCAACCATCTTTCCCTCATGCAAAACAAGAACTCGATTACAATATTTTTCAATGTTTTGCATACTATGGCTAACATGAATAATAGTTCTTCCTCTAACTAGATTCTTTTCAAAAACTTCATCAGCTTTTTTCTTGAAAAATTGATCGCCTACTCCTCCAAAAAACTCATCCATCAAAAATATGTCAGCCTCTGCCAACACAGCAACCGCAAAGGCCAAACGAGCTTTCATTCCGGTAGAAAAATACTTGATTTGTGTATGGGTAAAGTTTGTCAATCCGGCAAACTCAATAATTTCAGGGACTCGTTTGTTTATCTCTTTTTTTGGGATACCTAAAATGGTACCGTTTAGCATTACATTTTGTCTAGCTGATAAATTCGGGTTGAAACCCATCCCGAGGCTTAACCTAATGTATTTACCTATTCGTTCTACTTGGCCACCTTTGTCGGGTTTTATTGCTTTTGAAATTAAGTTTATTAAGGTTGATTTGCCGCTTCCGTTATGACCAATTATGCCGAAGAACTCACCCTTATAAACTTCAAACGATACATCCGAAATAGCCTTAATTTTCCTAGCAGAGTTTCCTGTAAAAAGGCTCCATATTTTTTTTCTAATCGATCCCGTGTCTTGCTCATGTACGGTATAGGTTTTTGAAACATCTTTTAGCTTAATAACAGGTTTATTTTTTTCCATTATTGAACCTCCACTGCTTTATGTGAGAAATGTTTTAATGAGAATAGTCCTAAAATGAATAGTACCGTGGCGTAGCCAAAATCATATAAAAATATTAACCAATCCATAGATTCTCCATAAAGCATAACATACCTCAAGTTAATCACAATACCGGTAATAGGGCTTGCATAAAGTAGAATTTTATATTCTTCTAGAGCTATGTGATAATCCCAAATTATCGGAACGGTCCAAAAACCTAAAAGAATTACCATATCCCATAAATGCTTTAGGTCGTTTAGGTACAAAAAAGCAGTTGCAAGAATCATAGAAACTCCAATTACCAAAATAAATAAGTTAAGAAAAAGTAGTAAAACACCAAGGATATTTATCGTGTAGGGAACTTCGAAGAATAAAGTAAAAAGAAGGTAAATTAATACATTTAAAAAAAATGAAAAGGAGGTACTAATAGCAGATGAAAAAAATAGGTCTAGCTTATTAATTTCGATGTTTTGAATAAGGTATTTCTTTTGCTTTAAAATTCCCAACCCTTTATTTGTGTTCTCAGAAAAGTAAGTCCATGCTGTAATACCCAAGAAAAGGTATAAGATAAATTCAGGGTCTCGATTTCTAAAAATCAGATAAGCAAAAACTACATAATATACAAGTAGCCTAAATATGGGATTAATTAAAGCCCAAAGCAATCCTAAACTAGACCCGTAATAACGTTGAACATAATCTGTTTTGGCAATGGCCCAAATTAGGTTAAACCTCAGTTTTATGCTATTTTGAGTTGCTAAATTCAAAGGGTGTTAAATTTTTGTAGAGCCTCTTCATAAAGCACCTCTTCCTTGGCAATCAACGGTAAAATTTTTTGCTTTAAGCTTTCAGGAATATCCAATTTTATTTTTTGAGGATTAACTTTTTCGGAAGTTATTAAATTTAAGTTTAAACGACTGTTTAATAGTTCTATAGATTTATTAAATTGCTCTTTTATACCAAAGAAATGAAGTTTTTTAAGCTCTTTTTGTGTTAGTGTTTTTAACTCTTCATTGCTTAATGTGGGTAATAATTTAACTTGCTCTTTTCGCAATAAAAACTTCCATTGCATATCTACCAATTGACCTTTTCTTAACTCAAATATCTCTTCTAAACCCAAATTGCTGCAACGAGGGTCATAGGTTTTAAAGTGGATTAAGTTGGAAATTACTCTTTCTTCAGGTTTTCGAAAAAAAGTAATAAACCGAAGAGGAATGGAAAGGTGTTCAAAGGCCTGTTTTTGATAGTGCCCCGCAATAAACCTAACCTTACGAATTCTTTTTATTGGAAGTTCTGTAAAAGAAGAAAGTGGAGGATATTGTCCGTTGTTCTTTTTTATTTCTCCTGTATTTGGAAACAATTGATTTGGATTTAGACTTTTTTCTAAAGCGACCCTAAACGAGGTGCCAGCTGTTTTTGGAATATGCAGAAAAATATAAATTGGTCTTGCCCTATCTTTATGTGTAACCAAAGGAGAATTCTTTAATTGTACTCCGGTATTGGCTTCAAAAACCTCAATTTTATTTAATCCTTCATCTAATTCAATTTTTGAAGAAGGAGTTATTAGATGTTTACCCTCCACAAATAATGTTTTAGGGTTTTCTGAGTCGTTTACCTTTAATTTTAATTCAACCTTTTGTTGGGGCTTGTGTGGGTAAACTGCCTTTATTGAAAGGTTATTTTCAACGAATTTTACTTCGCCTTTAACCTTTTTAATTGTTGAGTTTGCTACATACTGTGGTCTATCTTGCTCAATAAGACTTATTATTTTCCCAAAATGATTTTCAGGAAAGTCTTTTCCAGTAAAGTTGCATAAACCTTCAAGGAATTTCCGCTTTTTTATCAGCGCTTTTTCATAGGAAATTAATAAAGTAGGTGCTTTACAACTTGATACAAATTCATTGATTTTTTGATAAGTTGAATTAGCAAATTTTAAGGATTCGTGAAGGTCGGCCTCCATCGAAATTTGATTTCTTAAAGCAATTGCCAAAAGATCTCTGTAAAGAATTATAAAATGTGGGTTTCTAGTATGCTTTAAAATCAAGTCTATTTGCGTGATGCTATTTGGTCTTTTCCATCCCCAAGTTTTATACTTTGCATTTCGCTCTTGAATTAACTTTTTAAAACCGTTTTCATCATTAGCCTCTAAAAGACTCGAAATTTCAACATCTTCAAATACCGCATTATCTTTTTGAGAACCTAAAAACACACCGAGTCCATCTAAAACCCTAGCTACCATAGATGTTCCGCTTCGGGCCATGCCCATTACAATAATGGTTTTCTCCTCTAACTTTTCAGCAGGTTTATTTAGGCTAATAATTCCGTAGTTTATAAGGTTTTCCATTATATCTTCAAGCTAAAATCTTCTTTATGCAACGTAAGGTTAGGATTATAATATGGGTCATCTTTTAAAGTTTTGCCCCATTTTTTTTGCATAAAAGCAATCTCATTTTCAAATCTTCTAATTTTTTCAGGACTATCTTCAAACCCTCTTGATTTGCTTTCATGGTGTATTAAGTGGGCAAAAGGAGTATAAACAATTTTAAAGTCCAAGGCTCTAATCTTCAAGCAAAGGTCAATATCATTAAAGGCAATTTTTAGGTTATCTGCATCAAAGCCATTTACTTTTTCAAAAATACTTTTTCTTACCATTAGGCAAGCAGCGGTACAAGCGCTTAAATATTGAATGGTATTGGCGCGCATAAAATACCCCGGACTATTTGATGGTAAATGCTTATGTCCGTGACTTGCTACACCGTTTATTCCTAAAATAACACCTGCATGTTGCAGAGTAAAATCAGGATATGAAAGCTTTGCCCCAACAGCCCCAACCTCTTCTTTTTCAAAGTGTTCTAACATTGCTTCAAACCAACCTTTTTCAATGGCTTCAATATCGTTGTTCAAAAACAGTAAAATGTCTCCGGTGGCTTCTTTTGCAGCAGCATTGTTTATTGCTGAGTAATTAAAAATATCATCATAGTTAATCACTTTGTAGCTTGTTGTTTTTGCTAAAAAATCGATAGTGTTTTGTTCTTCGCTTTGGTTATTAACCAAAATAATTTCATGGTTTAGGTGGCCTATAGTTTTATGCAGACTTTTTAAGCACTTTTTCAAAAGTTCAACTTGGTCTTTAAAAGGAATGATGATTGAAACCTTATGGTTGTGTTTAATTTTCCTTTTAATTCTAAATGAACCGGGGTAAAATCCCTTTTCAACAGTTCCATCAATTTTTTCTCTTTTCAAGAAATCGTTTAAGGCCTTTTCAGAAGCTTGTTCAGGGTATGATTTTGCTTGATAATTTTCTGCTGTACTACCGGGTACTTTCCTCCAATGGTAAAGTACCTTAGGAATATGCCCTATGTTTTTTGTAACCGAAAAAATCCTTAAAAACAAGTCGTAATCCTGAGAACCTTCATACCCTTTTCTAAAACCTTTTACTTTTTGAAAAATAGCTTTTCTAATTACCGTAAAATGATTGAGGTAGTTATTTGATAGAAATAAAGCTTCGTTAAAATCAGATTTAAAATAAGGTTCAGTAAAAAGACCGTCTTTATTGAGTTTGTCTTCATCAGAATAAACCATATCTATTTGAGGGTGAGCTTTTAAAAAATTTACAACTTCAAATAGAGCGTGTTTATGCAAGAGGTCATCATGGTCTAGTAATGCAATAAATTCACCCGAAGCATTTGCTGCAGCTTGGTTAGATGCTTCTGAGATATGAAGATTTGTTTTACCAAAGGTTACTTTAATTTTGTCGTCTTTTTCTGCGTATTCTTTCAGCGTATTCAGAGTTTCTTCTTCGGTTGAAGCATCGTCATACATACAAAGTTCCCAATTCGTATATGATTGGTCTAAAACAGAATTTATACAATCTTCTAAGTATTCTTTTGGGCAATTGTAAACAGGTGTAATAATGCTAATTAAT
>JAAZVO010000152.1 GCA_018623405.1 Crocinitomicaceae bacterium | reverse complement strand
CTTCTCATGGAAAAGCAACACAACCGTGGGCAAGATGGGGCAGGAGTAGCCAATATTAAATTTGATGTGGCTCCGGGTAACAGGTACATTTCTCGAAAACGATCAAACAGCAATAAGCCGTTGCAAGATATTTTTGGGGAAATCAACCAGAAGTTTGAAGAGGCCAAAAGAGAATACCCTGAAAAGTTTGAAGATACACAATGGCTTAAACAAAATCTGCCATTTACCGGAGAGCTGTATTTAGGGCATTTGCGTTATGGAACCTTTGGAGCAAATTCTATTGAAAGTTTGCATCCTTTTTTACGCCAAAACAATTGGATGACAAGAAACTTGGTGTTAGCAGGCAACTTTAACCTTACCAATGTAGATGAGCTTTTCTCATTGTTGGTAGATTTAGGTCAGCACCCAAAAGAGTTTGCAGACACAGTTACTGTACTTGAAAAAATAGGTCATTTTTTAGATGTAGAAAACGAAAAGCTTTTTAGAAAGTACAAAACACTTGGATACACCAATACCGAAATTTCTGATAGGATAGCTAGAAAGCTCAAGGTAAATAAGATTTTACAACGCGCTGCCGAAGATTGGGATGGAGGATATACCATGTGCGGGCTATTTGGGCATGGCGATGCTTTTGTGTTAAGAGACCCTTCGGGCATAAGACCTGCATATTATTATCATGATGATGAAATTGTGGTAGCGGCATCAGAAAGGCCTGTGATTCAAACAGCTTTTAATGTATCAAAAGACCAAGTAAAAGAGCTTAACCCAGGTCATGCTTTAATAGTTAAAAAATCTGGTGAAATATCTGAAGATGAAATAAGAAAGCCACTTGAAAGAAAAGCCTGCTCTTTTGAGCGTATTTACTTTTCTCGCGGAAGCGATGAAGATATTTACAAAGAGCGAAAAGCGCTTGGTAATGCAGTAATTCCATCTATTTTAAAAAGTATAGACAACGATATAGAAAACTCCGTTTTCTCCTTTATACCAAACACTGCAGAAACTGCTTTTTATGGCATGGTAAAAGGCATAGAAGATGAGTTAAACAAGCAAAAGTTTGAAGCGATTAAAAAACTCGGTTTAAAAGCCACTGAAAAGCAATTAGAAGAAATCATTAACCGTAAGGCGAGGGTAGAAAAAATTGCAGTAAAAGATGCCAAACTTAGAACCTTTATTACTGAGGATAAAAGCCGGGACGATTTTGTAGCTCATGTTTACGACATTACATATGGCACAGTAAGGGATGGGCTAGATAACCTAGTGGTTATTGATGACTCAATAGTTCGAGGAACTACCTTAAAGCAATCAATCATTAAAATTCTTTCACGGCTTAACCCGAAAAAAATCATAATTGTATCATCTGCCCCTCAAATCAGGTATCCTGATTGTTATGGGATTGACATGGCAAAAATTGGAGATTTTATTGCCTTTAAAGCCGCAATTGAATTATTGAAAGATACGGGCAAAGAAAAACTTATTGATAGGGTTTACCAAAACGCAAAAAAACAAGTTGGCCTTCCAAAAGAGCAAGCCAAAAATGCAGTAAAGGCCATTTATGAGCCATTTACTGATGAGCAGATTTCTCAAAAAATTTCTGAGTTGTTGCGCCCCGAAGGTTTAGCCTGCGATTTGGAAATTATCTACCAAAAAGTAGATGATTTGCATAAGGCATGTCCCGACAACCTAGGTGATTGGTACTTTACCGGAGATTATCCGACCCCCGGAGGAATGAAAGTGGTAAACAAGGCGTTTATTAACTACATGGAAGGCAAGAACGAACGCGCCTACTAACAAAACCTTTCTATTTCTGTTATTTTTGATTCCACGCAATTTCGAGGAATGAGAAGTATAGTAAAAGGAGTAGGGCATTACGTGCCCGAAAATGTGATTACCAACGCCGATTTGGAAAAAATGATGGATACCTCTGATGAGTGGATTGTGGAGCGCACAGGTATTCACCAAAGAAGATATTTTACAGAAGGAAAAGACACCACATCTAGCATGGGGGCAAGGGCCGCAGAAATGGCACTTGAAAGAGCCCAAATGAAAAAAGAAGAAATAGACCTTATCATTTTTGCAACACTCAGCCCCGACTATAACTTTCCCGGCTCAGGCGTGTTAATGCAACGCCAAATGGGCCTTTCTACTATTCCTGCTTTTGATATTCGCCAACAGTGTTCAGGTTTTGTTTATGGTCTTTCAATGGCTGATGCCTACATAAAAAGTGGAATCTATAAAAACATACTATTAGTTGGAGCCGAGGTGCAAAGCAACATTATAGACCACTCAAATAAAGGAAGGCATATCGCAGTAATTTTTGGAGATGGTGCCGGTGCTGTTGTAATTTCTGCAGATGAAAAAGAAACAGAAAGAGGAATTCTTTCTATTCACCTTCACGCTGAAGGTGAGTATGCAGAGGAGTTGGTGTTAAAACATCCGGGAAGTATTCGGAAAAACCGTATGACGGTTGATATAATTGAAAACGAAGAACATCGCGCTCACATGAATGGCCCCGTTGTTTTTAAGCATGCTGTAAGCAGGTTTATGGAGGTTATCAATGAAGGCCTTGAGGCAAACAATTTAACACCCAAACAAATAGACCTTTTAATACCCCACCAAGCCAACTTGAGAATATCTGAATACATCCAAAAGAAAATGGGCTTAAATGATAGTCAAGTATTCAATAATATTCAGAAGTATGGCAATACCACAGCAGCCTCCATTCCCATTGCTTTAAGCGAAGCTTGGGAACAAGGGAAAGTAAAAAATGGCGATTTGTTATGCCTTGCTGCTTTTGGAAGCGGCTTTACTTGGGGGAGTACTTTTGTGAGGTGGTAGTTTTGAGCAAAAAAAAGCCTCCCGAATTTTCGAAAGGCTTCTTGTTTTGCTGTAGGGGGAGGATTCGAACCTCCACAGAGCGGTTAGCTTCAAGCTTTTCGAAGTTTATACCGGTTTCTCTACCCCCGAGACAGGAGGGCATGTCTGCCTAGTTTCATCACCCCACAGTGTGTTTTAAAAAGAACTGAATCAAATGTATGGTGATTAAGCATCCAATTATCATGTTGATATAAAAACTTACGTATTTTTACAGATATGAAAATAATTTATCTTTAATTTTTCATAATAAATAAATTCTCATCCAAATAATGGCTTCAAATTTTCAACTTGACAATCTAGATCGGTCCATTTTAAGTGTTTTAATGCGAGATGGGCGAACACCCTACACTGAAATAGCCCAAAACCTGCTTGTTTCTGCCGGAACCATTCATGTAAGAATGAAACGCATGGAAAAATTAGGCATAGTAAAAGGTGTTCATTTATTGGTAGATCCAAAAAAAATTGGATTTGATGTTACTTCATTTATAGGAGTTTTTCTAGAAAAAGGAACCCATTACAAGGATGTAATCAAAAAGATGGAAGCCATACCAGAGATTACAGAGACCTATTACACAACAGGTGGTTACAGCATGTTCTTAAAAGTAATTTGCCAAAACACTGATCATTTTAGGCAAGTGCTCAATGATAAAATTCAAGCCATTAAAGGTGTTCAGCGTACTGAAAGTATGATCTCGTTAGAGCAAAGTATTAACAGGCAGGTTGAAATTTGATTTTGAAAAGGCATTAGTCATAATGAAACCTGCATTTAACAATCCAAATTTCGTTATCAGTTACTTTGTAAATAAGCCTATGTTCCTGATCAATTCTTCTGCTCCAAAAACCACGGTATTTAAACTTTAAGGGCTCTGGTTTTCCAAGACCTTCAAAAGGCGTCCTAGCTATTTCTTTGATGAGTTTATTAATTCTAGAAACCATTTTTTTATCGGTTTTTTGCCAATACAAATAGTCTTCCCAACTTTCCTCAACAAAGCAAAGCTTCATGCTTAGGGTAATTTTTTTTCAAATGATTTTCCAGATTGAAACTTGGCTATGGCAGCATCTAGCCTTTCTTCATTTTTGGAAGAGGATAACTCATGTTGAGTAGCTTGAAGCGAGTTATACTCTTCTAAAGAAATAACCACCACACCTGAATCTTTACCTCTATTTATTATTAGGGTCTCCAAATTTTGGGTGACTTTATTGAGATAATTCTTTAGGTCTTTCCTGAAATCTGAAATGCTTGTAACAATCATTGTACAATAATTTGTACAAAAGTAGTTTATTTTTCTATTTAATAAGTATTGTTTTTGAAATTCGTTGGCGCAAAGTATCAATAGGCAGGCAGAGCTATAAAATTATTTCTTAATTACCTTTTTTACTATTCTGTAATCAGATGCCTCAATAGCAACTTGATAAACTCCACTAGGTAAGTTGGTTAAATTAACTTCAAAAATTGGAGAAGTTGTTTGGGTTTCAAAAACAATTTGACCATGAAGGTTAGCAACCTTTATAACAGAAAATACTTCTAAATAGGAAATAGTTATGCTATTGTAAGTTGGATTAGGAAAAATATTGATGCTTCCTTTTTTTCCTAAATTGTCAATTAAAGTTAGGGTTATGGTTTTGCAACCTGAAGTATCGGTACAAACCCCGTTTGAAACAATTGATGCATAAGAGCCATCTTGGGTAGGCTTAAAAGTTCTTCCATTTTCACCTGAAATTAAATTGCCCGAATTGCAATCTAACCAACTATAATTTACCCCTACTTCAATAGCCCTAAATGTGCCATCTACAAAGGCCACAGTAGTATCTATATCTTCTACCACCAAGAACATTTGAATATTACTATCACAGCCTAATGTTGTGGCAATGGTATCGAATTTCCAACCCCCTGTGGTCCATAAGTAATTTCCGCTTGGAGAGCTTCTTTTTCGACAAATTGTATCCCAAAGCTGCACTGATTTATGTGTACTGATAATTACATCCAAATTGATGATGGAATCGCACCCTTGAGCATTCGTTGTGTACTCAGTATATTGACCTGTTGAGGTGTATTTATTCCCTAGGTCGGAGGTAAAACTTCCTAAACACCCAATACCACTTGCATTGGAGCCATTGGTATAACCCATTTGAATATTGTAGTTGAAAATACTATCGCAACCGGTTCCCGTAAAAACGGTATCACTAAATATTGATGTTGTGGTAATTACTGCGCCTTTATTGGTAATAAAAGTATCGCAGGCATTGGTGTTAATGTTAGCGATAATGTCACTTGTAATGGTCAAGTTGCTTACAATTACACTGTCGCACCCTTTTATGGTAGCAAGGGTATCAAAATAAGTTCCACTTGCGGTATATGTATTTCCTGCAGGACTCAAAAAGCTTTTACAGGCCGATAATGTTTGAAAGTCTGTTTTGGAAGAATTGATGGTAAGGTTAATAGTGATTAAACTATCACATCCAATGGAATTGGAAAGCACATCAACATATTTTCCTGATTGGCCAAAAAATGCTCCACTTGGGGCAAAATATCCATCGCATTGGGTTACGGCAAAAGAATCGGTAGAGTTTGGTAGAGCGGTATAATTTACTATATAAGCACTATCACAACCAAAATTACTAGTGGTAGTATCGTTGTAAATTCCTGTGGAGGTTAAAGATAAACCTGATGGCAATAGGTACGGAGCACAAGCCGAAACTGTATCTGTACCTCCTATTAGTATCGAAGCAGGAGTAATTGAAGCATTTCCTAAAACCCAATTTGAAGTAGCTCCTGTTAAGGCAAATCCATTTAAAGTACCACTGTTGCTATTTCCAGAATTATCAACCAAGGTGGTTACACCTGTGTTTGAGCCGCCTGCCGCTCCATGGTTAAATTTATAATAAGCCTGTAGGTTACTGGGCGGTGCACAAAACTCACCATTCATATTGGCCAAAATTTGAGTTGCAGAAAGGGCGGTATTCCAAACCCGCACCTCATCAATAGACCCTTTAAAAGGAATAGAGCCACCGGCAACCCTTTGGCCAATTCTTAAACTGGTCCCAGTTGTTGGTGTATTTACAGTAGAGAGATTACCAGTACCAGATTGTACCCCGTTTACATATAAATAGCCCATACTATTATTAAGTACAAAAGCCACATGTGTCCATTGGCCAAGGGTAATTAAATTGCCCGATGTGCTTATGTTAGCATTTGTGCCACCTGAAATAAATGTTAAGCCCCTAGCTGCAGAAACTGAAAATGAATTTCTAGAACCTACAGCATTAAGGCCATAGTCCATTATGCATAGGTTAGAACTGGGAGCTGTAGGACTTACAAATATCCAAGCTTCAAAAGTGCGGTTGCTAGAACCTGTTATCCCAGAAAAAGTAGTTTGAACATAATCATTACCACCATCAAAATTTAGAGCTCTGTTTTGGGCAAAAAGTGAAAAGGAACTTAGTATGAGTAGTGTTGATAGAAATTTTTTCATGGTTAAGGTTTGGAAAACAAAAGTAATCTAGAAAACCACCTTTTTCTTTTTTATTGAATCATTAGGATAATTTTCATAACTTCAAGTTGTTGCCATCTCCATTAAATGGTCTACCACCTCATCTACAGAGATGGCTTGTATGGCATTAATAGGGTTGGTTTGGTTGCCATTGTGTACAAAAACCTTGGTGTCAAAACCAATAGGCGCCCACCTACCGGGGTGTATGGGTTTTTGAGGAGCATACAAGCCCATGGCATGTGT
>JAAZVO010000151.1 GCA_018623405.1 Crocinitomicaceae bacterium | reverse complement strand
GTGCAGAAGATAAAGTCGGTGCTTTGCTCGGGTACAAAATCAAATTTTGTTTGGGTGCCTTGCAAAAAACCTTTCCCTGAAAACCCACCTGAGCCTATCGCAATTTTTGATTGATGGACATTATAACCTGCTCCTTTAGGGTCGAAGGTAATGCCTAATAATTCATTGATTCGATTTTGTTGGTGAGGTGATAAAACCTTATCAAATACATAATCTACACTGAAAATATACCCGGAAATAACAATAAAGGCAATGGTAAGTGGATAGAAAAGTTTCCGCCTTTTATTATTAAATAAGAAGTAAACAAGCACTAAAATGATGAGAATGGAAATGATTAATATGAACTTTCCTGATACTTCAACGTCAAAAGGAAATGTGACCGAAGTAGACTTTATTAATAGCGCTAAAATGAAGAATACTGCAGCCGCTAAACCGATTAATAAAATATTGCCTGAAAGTCCTTCTCTGTAAAGCACAAAAATAAAAGCGGCATAAACTAAGGTAGAGCCGGTATCAGGCTGTAACAATATAAGGGCGGCTGGCGCGGCTAGTATTAAAATTGTGGTAAACCGTACTTTAAACTGTTGATTCGATTTTTTGAGGTCGTTTAAATATTTGGTTAGCGCTAGGGCAGTACCGACCTTTGCAAACTCAGACGGTTGAAAACTAAAGCCACCCAATACAAACCACGATTTAGCTCCCTTAATTTCTTGACCAAAAAATAAAACACCAATTAGCAATGCTATACTAATACCATAAATGGGGTAGGCAAAAGCTGTAAATAATTGGGCTTCAAGTAATATGATTAGCCAAATAATAATAATGCTGGCTATTATCCAAATAGCCTGTTTTCCATAGTTTTGAGAGAGATCGAAAAGCGTTTTGGTTTCATCGTTATAGTTGGCAGCAAAAATGTTAAACCACCCCAGAATTACCAATATTCCGAAAAGACCAATGGTAAACCAATCAAGATTTCTCGATATTGAATCTCTATTCCTCATAAATTGTTAGAAAAGAAGCGTCTAATATGCGCTGCTCTTTATCTTTTCTTTTTATTTCTCCGTACAAGTATTTTTCAATCATTAATGATGATATAGGAGCAGCCCACACTCCTCCAAAATCTGAATACTCAACATACACAGCCAAAGCAATTTTTGGGTCTTCTCTTGGTGCAAAACAAATAAACACTGAGTGGTCTGGTCTGTCCTTATTTTGAACTGTTCCTGTTTTACCACAAACTTCAACTGAATCCATTCTAGCTCTTCTCGCAGTACCTCCGGGTTGGTTTACCACTGCAGACATTGCATTAATAACAGGTGAAAAATAATTGCTATCAATACCTGTTTCGTTTTTTGTAATAAACTCTTCCCTAACAATACCTTCATCGCCTATGGCTTTTACTAAATGTGGAGTATAATAAAAACCTTTATTGGCAATGGTTGCAGCCAAATTGGCCATTTGAATGGGTACTACACCCAGCTCTCCTTCGCCAATACTATTGGAGTAAATTGTAGAAAAGGCCCATCTACCTTCACCATACCACCTGTTGTAAAAGTTAACATCGGGCACTAATCCACCCAACATGTTCGGAATGTCAGAGTTTAATTTTTTTCCAAAACCAAACTTGGTTACCATCTCATGCCACTCCCGTAATCCAATTTCACTGTCTTTAAAAATATTGGAGCTTTTGCCTTGTTGTATAAGTTTTTTATAAACCTGATGAAAGTAGGGGTTGCAAGAATGTTGTATAGCTTCTTCTAGGTTGTCATTGGTATGTGAACCATGGCAGTTGATAATACCTCGGTTACAAGGTATTCTGGTGGAAGGTTTAATAACTCCTTTTTGAAGCCCAATTAAAGATTCAACCAATTTAAAAATAGAACCGGGCCTATACTGAGCATTTATTGCCCTGTTAAAAAGTGGGTCTAACGAATCATTAGCAACCAAATTTTCAAAATTCTTTGAACGGTATCTTCCCACCAACAAGTTTGGGTCGTAGTTTGGGGAAGTAACTAATGCTAAAATTTCACCTGTTTTTGGCTCAATAGCCACAATACTTCCCCTTTTGTTTTGCATTAGTTTCTCGCCATATGCTTGCAACTCTCTATCTATAGAGCAATACAGCGCTTTGCCTTCAATGGCTAACGAGTCATACTCACCACCTTTATAACTCCCTTTTTCTCTGTTGTGTACATCTACCAATAGCACTTTTCTGCCCCTTTTACCCCTTAACTCTTTTTCATATTCTTTTTCTAAGCCAGATATACCAATGTAATCTCCTTTTTTATAGTAGCTATCTTTTTTTAAATCGGTTGGAGATACCTCTCCAATGTACCCAAGTACATGACCCGCAACGGGATAAGGATATTTTCTTAATGTTCTTTTTTGAATGTAAAACCCTTTGTATTGGTAGAGTTTTTCAGAGATTTGAGCAAATTGGTCTGTAGGGATTTGTTTTTCAAATGTAGAGGCCTTGTAAGTTGAATAGGACCGTGCCGATTTTATTCGTTCAATGAACTCTTCTTTGGTAATAGTTAGTAATTCACAAAAGCTATTTGTATCTATATCTTCAACCTGTCTAGGGATTACCATGATGTCATAAGCAGCTTCGTTATATGCCAAAAGCTTTTCATTTCTATCATAAATTAATCCTCGAGGAGCATATTGAGTTACATATCGTAAAGCTTGGTTTTTTGCAGATAGTTTATAGGTGTCATCAATTACTTGGATGTAAAAAAGTCGAATAAGGTAAACTACCCCAATCACCAAAAAAATTCCAAGTATTACAATTCTACGTTCGCTGAGGTCTCTCATTCAAACTGTGTAGATTTTGCGTTAAAAGATTGTGCCAATAGAATAATCAATAAGGTAAGTATAGCACTGCTTAAGGTTTTACCCAATATCCAAAAAAACTCTGCAAACCTTAGCGCCTCAACTGAAAATAAAACAAAGTGGTGTAATACAATTAAAATTAGCCCATAGGGTATAAACCAGAGTGTGCCAAACTCAGCTACAGATGGTTTTGAGTTAAACTCATAGCCTTCTCTTGGACTTAACAATTCCAATACATAAGGCCTTGCAAATGCTAATGTTAAACAAGCAGTAGAATGCATTCCGAGTGTATTTGTGAAAACATCAATTGTTAAACCTCCAAGAAAAGCTATTAACAACAATGGAATTCCTTTAACATCAACAGGAAGGGTTATGAAGAATATTACGTAAAAGAAAGGAATGGCAACGTTAAATACATTTATATGGTTAAAAAAGAGTACTTGAAGTGCCCCAACCACCAAAAACCTAAATAAATAGTTTATCCACTCAATCCTCATCTGCTTGTGCGGTAGTTTCTAGTTCAACTTGTTCATGTTTAAGCCTATTCATAACAATATAGCAGCTAGATGTGCTGTTAAGGTCTTGGGTGGGTTTAATTTTTATTTTATAAAACACTTCTCCTTCAACCTTTTCAAAGCTTATTATAGTGCCTACCAAGAGTCCATAAGGAAAGATGGAAGAAGCACCACTTGTAACAATGGTATCTCCAACTTGGATATTTACATGATTAGGGATATCATCTAAATTTAAAGCATAAGGGTTTACACCATCCCAACTTACCAACCCAAAGTAATTTGAGTTTTTTAGCCTTACACTTAATTTGGTTTTAGAGTGAAGAAGGGAGAGGCCAACAGAAAAGTGCGATGAAACATCTTTAATAATACCGGCAACACCTTTCTCTGTAATTATGCCCATTTCGGGCGCTACACCACTAAACTCACCATGATTTAAGGTAATGTAATTGTTTCTGTTTCCTACCGTACTGTTAATTACCCTTGCAGATAAGAATTTGTATTGTCTCTGAAAAAGCGAATCGTTAAAGTAAGTTTTAGAAGTATCTAAACTGTAATATGCATCAGCCTTCGATCTGTTTTTTAGATGCTCATTTTCTAACCTTAACTTTTCATTTTCTTCTTTTAATGATAGGTAAGACTGAATATTATTTACAAATAAATAGGTTGAGCCTGAAATTTGAGCTGCACCTGTTAGCACTTCTGCTTTATGAAACTTGTTGTACTGAAAAAGCAGCGTTAAGCTTATGGCTTGCAAAAAAAGAAAAGCAATGAAAAACTGATATTTCCATAAAATATTGAGTAAGTTCCTCATATATTACCTTTCTCATTCCAAGGTTTTACCTTTCTAAGAATTGGAATTTGTCGATATTCTTTAATGCAATACCTGTTCCGCGGGCCACCGCTCTTAGCGGGTCATCTGCCACATGAACAGGTAATTTAGTTTTCATTTGAATACGTTTGTCTAAACCACGTAACATAGAACCACCACCGGCCATGTAAATTCCGGTTTTATAAATGTCTGCCGAAAGTTCGGGTGGGGTCATTTCTAAAGCACTTAAAATTGCTTCTTCAATTTTAGAGATAGATTTATCTAAGGCATGAGCAATTTCAACATAAGAAACGGTTATTTCTTTTGGAATTCCCGTCATTAAATCTCTACCGTGAACTGCAAAATCTTCAGGCGGATCATCTAATTCAGGAAGTGCTGCACCAACCTCAATTTTAATTCGTTCGGCGGTTCTTTCACCAATTAAAATATTGTGTTGTCTTCTCAAGTAATCTTCTATATCGCCAGTAAATTCATCTCCGGCAACGCGGATAGATTTATCGCAAACAATTCCTCCTAGGGCAATTACGGCAATTTCACTTGTTCCACCGCCAATGTCAATAATCATGTTACCCATTGGTTCTTCAACGTCAACACCGATACCAATAGCGGCAGCCATCGGCTCGCGAATAAGGTAAACTTCTTTAGCTCCTGCATGCTCAGCAGAGTCTCTAACAGCTCTTTTCTCTACCTCTGTAATTCCTGATGGAATACAAATTACCATTTTAAGTGATGGATTAAAAACACGCTTTTTAGGGTTTATCATTTTTACCATTTCCCTAATCATGTGTTCTGCAGCTTGGAAATCTGCTATCACTCCATCTTTTAAAGGTCTGTTGGTTTTTATGTTTTCATGGGTTTTGCCATGCATTTGCATAGCTTTTTTTCCAACAGCTATAACTTTGGTGGTAGATCTGTCTATAGCTACAATAGATGGCTCATCAACCACAACCTTATCATTATGTATAATAAGGGTATTGGCTGTGCCTAAATCTATGGCTATTTCTTGGGTAAAAAAATCAAATAACCCCATGTTTTTTAATGCTTAAAATGTCTTACGCCGGTAGTAACCATACTCATTCCGGCACTGTTACAATAATCTATCGAGTCTTGATCTTTAATGGAGCCACCTGGTTGGATTACAGATGTTATTCCTGCATTGTGAGCAATTTCTACACAATCGGGAAATGGGAAAAACGCATCTGAGGCCATTACGGCTCCATTAAGGTCAAATTCAAATTTACGTGCTTTTTCAATTGCTTGGTTTAGGGCATCTATTCTAGAGGTTTGCCCTGTGCCACTCGCAATTAGTTGTTTGTTTTTTGCCAAAACAATTGCGTTAGATTTGGTATGCTTAACCAATTTGTTGGCAAACAATAAATCTTCAACTTCTTGTTTGTTAGGAGCAACTGTTGTAACCTGTTTTAAATCGGCAGGAGTTTCGGTTTTTAAATCTTTATCCTGCTCAATTACTCCGTTTAATAGGCTTTTATAAGATTTACCTTGTGGTTTGTAGCCTTTAGTTTTTAAGATAATCCTGTTCTTTTTCTTTTTGAGCGATTCAAGAGCTTCATCAGTAAAATCAGGAGCAAGCACTACCTCAAAAAATATTTTATCCATTTCAGTGGCAACATCATTTTCTACCTTTTGATTTGCAACCAAAATACCTCCAAAAGCAGAGATTGGGTCCCCGGCTAGGGCATCATTCCAAGCATCCAACAAGTTATTTCTTTCGGCGATTCCACATGCATTATTGTGTTTCAGAATACCTATTGTAGGATTGGTTTCAAAATCTGAAATAAGATCTAGTGCTGCATCAATATCCAACAAGTTATTGTATGAAATTTCTTTACCGTGTAATTGGTCAAAAACCTCTTCTAGCTTTCCGAAAAACTTTCCTTCTTGATGAGGGTTTTCGCCATAGCGTAAAGTTTTTACTTCATGTAAGCTTTGTTTGAATCCTTCTTCATTGGTAGGTTCACTGAAATAATTGAAAATGGCTGTATCGTAATGAGAAGAAACTTTAAATGCCTTCGCTGCCAATTTTTGTCTTGTTGTTAAATCAGTATTTCCACCATCGTTTAAGATGTTTTCCAATATTTCATACTCAGCTTTTGATGGAATAATTAATACATCTTTGAAATTTTTGGCTGCGGCCCTAATCAAAGAAATACCGCCAATGTCTATTTTTTCAATAATAGCTTGATGTTCTGCTCCTGAAGCAACAGTGTCTTCAAAAGGATATAAATCTACAATTACCAAATCGAATGATGGAATTTCGAATTCGGCTAATTCTTTTTGGTCGTTTGCATTATCTCCTCGCTGTAAAATACCACCAAATACTTTAGGGTGAAGTGTTTTTACCCTACCGCCTAAAATTGAAGGATAAGATGTTAAATCTTCAACTTTGATTACTGGGTAACCCAAAGAGGTAATAAAACTTTCTGTGCCACCGGTTGAGTAAATGGAT
>JAAZVO010000009.1 GCA_018623405.1 Crocinitomicaceae bacterium | reverse complement strand
GTAATCAGGGTGAACCATAATTACAATATCGGCTCCAATTTCCAGAGCTTTGTTATAGCAAGATTTTTGGTTTCCGCCATAACCAAGGTTTTCTTGATGCCTAATTACGTGTTTAATTCCAATTTTTTGAGCTACTTCAGATGTGTTATCAGAAGAGTGGTCATCAACCAATATTACATCATCTACAATTTCGAAAGGAATTTCGTTATAGGTCTGCTCTAAGGTTTTAGAAGCATTATATGCAGGCATTACTACAACTACCTTCTTGTTATTTACCATGCTCGGTTTTTTGTTCTATTATTCCAATTAGGGTATGAATAACTTTAATATGAATCTCTTGAGCCCTGTCAGCATACTTACTTTTAGGAGCTCTAATTTCAATATCTGCCAATTCAGTAAGGCTTCCACCATCTTTACCGGTAAGGGCAACAACCTTTATGTTTTTCTCTTGAGCTGCTTTTGCGGCCTCAATAACGTTTTTAGAATTTCCACTTGTGGAGATGGCCAATAAAACATCTCCTGAATTGCCCACTCCTTCAACAAAACGAGAAAAAACAAAATCGTAACCAAAATCATTAGCCACGCAACTTAAATATCCGGGGTCAGAAATTGCAATTGCAGGAATTGGTTTTCTAGATTCCTTGTATCTACCTGTGAGTTCTTCAGCAAAGTGCATTGCATCACTCATTGAGCCACCGTTACCGCAGCTAATAATTTTACCTCCATTTAAAATTGTTTGGCTCATTAATTGGCCTGCCGCAGCAATTTTTTCAATATTTGTTTCATCATTCAGAAAGGTTTCAAGGCAATTTTGCGCCTCCTGAAGTTGATGTTTTACAAATTCTTTCATGTTTATTTTAACAGGCTTCAA
The DNA here is from genome assembly GCA_018623405.1 of Crocinitomicaceae bacterium. Taxonomy (GTDB): domain Bacteria; phylum Bacteroidota; class Bacteroidia; order Flavobacteriales_G; family Salibacteraceae; genus JAAZVO01. Next base: position 21,105 of record JAAZVO010000009.1, on the reverse strand, counting down.
AAATGCATAATATTCAGAAACTATCTAGTCTTGGTTATTTTTCCTTATTACTTCTTTTCGCTTCTTGTGAAAAATGTTGGGAATGTTCTTTTGAAACCACTATTTCTACTCCTGATTCGAACTTTCAAAATAATGTTACTGAAACTACCTGCCTAGAAACAGAAAAAGAAGATTATGAAGTTTTAGGTTATGACTGTAATTAACAGACATCTTCAAATTAACCTTTAACTCCCTCTTTTTTAAACTTATCTACTCCGGTATCCAACCAATCAACAAAAAGCTCAATATCAGGGTCATAAGCAGCAGACTCGTGCATTTGATTACCCTCATGGTCTAGAATTACATAAAATGGTTGGGAGTTAGTTTTAAATTTTGAGGCTTGAAAATAACTCCATTTATTACCAATGGTTTTTAGCATTTTGGTTTTGTTTCCAATAGTTACTTCCATTTGTTCTTCTTTAGGGAGTTCAAGTTTTTCATCAACATACAAGGAAATGAGCACTACATCATTTCGCAGTTTTTCAAGAACCCTAGGGTCACTCCAAACTTGCTCTTCCATTTTTCTACAGTTTACGCAAGCCCAACCGGTGAAGTCAAGCATGATGGGTTTACCAACTTCTTTTGCATAAGCCACACCCTCATCATAATCATGAAAACAGTTAAGGTTATGAGGGCAATGGGCAGGCTCTCCAACAACATCTGTGCTTTCGCAATGGCTAGCAACTACTGTTGCAGAACCACCCACACCTTGTGGGCTTTCACTGTAAAACATTGGGGGTGGGAATCCTGAAATTACCTTTAACGGAGCACCCCAAAGTCCGGGAATAAGGTAAAAGGTAAAAATGATGCTTAGGGTAGCAAATAGCACTCGGCCAACACTTAACCTTTGTAAAGGTGAGTCGTGGGGCATTTGGTAAGCACCTATTAAGTACAGCGAAAGCATTAAGAAAATGCCTATCCAAATGGCAATAAATACTTCTCGGGTTATGTAGCCTGCTTGTATTACTAAATCAGCGTTTGATAAAAATTTAAGCGCCAAGGCCAATTCTAAAAATCCTAAAACCACCTTAACTGAGTTAAGCCATCCACCTGATTTTGGCAAGGAGTTTAACCAACCGGGAAAGGCAGCAAACAATGCAAATGGCATTGCTAAGGCTAAAGAAAATCCAAACATTCCGATAAGTGGACCGGCAACACCTCCTTGCACAGCGGCTTCTACCAATAAGGTTCCAATAATTGGACCTGTACATGAAAATGAAACTAAGGATAGGGTAAATGCCATGAAGAAAATTCCAAGCAAACCTCCTTTATCTGATGCTCTATCTACTTTATTAATCCAAGAGTTTGGAAGTGTAATCTCAAAAGCTCCAAAAAATGAAATGGCAAATACCGTTAATAGGATAAAAAAGAAGATGTTGAAATACACATTTGTTGAAAGTGCATTTAATGCATCTGCCCCAAAAATCATAGTAACACCAAAACCTAAAAGCACATATATAAATATAATGGCTAATCCATAAAGTATTGCGTTTGATAGGCCTTTTGCTTTGTTTTTACTCTGTTTGGTAAAAAAGCTTACCGTAAGTGGAATCATAGGAAATACACAAGGGGTAAGCAGTGCGGCAAATCCACCTAAAAAACTTAGAATAAAAATTGCCCAAATTGACCTTCCTTCGGTTTTAGTCTTTTTTGTTGGCGAATCTTCAGCAATGGTTGGGGCTGCTGCTCCATCTCCTGTAACTTCAAATTCAAACTCTTCAGATTGTGGAGTAATGCATCGCTCATCGTTACAAGCCATGTAATACACTTCACCTTTAACTTTAGTTGTTTTGGTTGCTGTTATTTTTTGCGAAAAAGTTACCTCTCCTTCATACCAATTCAAATCCATCATAAAATTTGGATCATACTCTGTATGAAAGTCCTTGTTAACTGATATTGCATCATTTAAAGCATATCCATCAGGTTCAAAGAAATTTATTTCAGTGGCTATTGGGCCATCATCTCTTGGAAGCTCTAATGCATACAAATGCCAACCCTCTTCAATAGTTGCAGTTAGTGAAATGGTATAATTTCCATTGCCTTCAGTACTAATATTAAATTCCCAATCAACGGGGTCAAATATTTGAGGTTTGTCTCCGGCGATTTCAGGTAGTGTGTTTTCTGCAGTTGTTGCAACGGGAGTGGAAGTTGGTTGTGCTTTTTTACTTTCTGTAGCCTCTCCTTTTAAATCGAAGCTAAAATCAATGTAATCAGGAGGTAAGCACATTTTATCGTCACAAACCATAAAGGTGAGTTCACCCTCTACTTTAGCATTAGGTTTTAACAGCTTAACTTTTTGTGTAAAAGTTACTTCATGCCCAAAAAAGGTAAGCTCCATATCAAAATTTGGGTCGTACTCTTTTAGGGGAGTTGGCTCTTGGGTGTTTCCAATTAATTCGTAAGCATCAGATGGTTTAAAATCGAAGGCTGTTGCAATTGGACCTTCATCGCTTGGTAAGTTTTGAGAATAAAGATGCCAACCATCTTCAATGGTTGCTTTAAAGTATAATTCAAACTCATTATAGCCAAGGCTTTTTTTATTGAAAGACCAATCAACAGGATCGTAAATTTGAGCAATTGAGAGAAATGAAATTAAAGAAAAGAGAAGCGAAAAAATCGACTTTATTATATGCATTACTTAACTTCTGAAAAATGAGGCGCTAATTTAGCTATAATCAATCTTAATAACTGTTAACGTCAAAGTAATCGTCAATCGGTTATTTCTTCATTAGGTTTTAAGCCAAAATAATTTTGAGTAAGCTTTGTTAAAACATAGAAAATTGGAGTATCTAAAAGGGCGCACATGGCTTTAAACATCCATCCATCAATAATTAATGCCACCAATTCATTTGAAGGTTTAACGCCAATAAATAAAACGCCAACCACAAGGGTGGTATCTAGAAGTTGCGATAATACAGTTGATCCATTATTTCGCAACCATAAATGTTTTCCTTTAGTAAGGTTTTTCCAAAAGTGAAATAACCTAACATCTACCAATTGGGCACTTAAATAGGCCACCATAGAAGCAAAAATTACACGCCATGAATTTTTAAAAACTGCGCCATATGTGGTGTCATCTACAGGAGAATCTGGAATAGCATTAAACTGATTGCCCAACCAAAGAATGCCTAACACAAAAACTGAAGCGGCAAAGCCTGAGATTACAACCTTATTGGTTTTTTGCCTTCCATAAATCTCTGATAAAATATCGGTAATTAAGAAGGTGACGGGGTAGGGTAAAACTCCGGCGGAAATAATAAAAACCTTAAACCCTAAATCAACAGACACAAACTTATTTGCAATGAGGTTGCAAACAATCAAAGCAGCAATAAATAATGCTCCGAGCAATAAGTACAGATTGTCAGCTTGTTGCTTTTTTTGCTTTGATAACATCAATTAATTTATTTAGTCCAATTCCTCCAAGTATAGCTAAAAATGGTTCAGCGGGTACCCTAAACCTTGGGTCGGGAACAGAAATAGCTGAAGTTAATATAAAGTATGCTGCAAACATCCAAATTAACCAATAGCTTTTCCATTGTGGAAATCCATAAATAATTCCTAATAAGGTAATTAACGATATTAATATTTGAAAAACTATTGCGATTTGTGTACTCCAATGTGAATTGAGGATTCGATTTACCATATTATTTTCAATCTTCCATGAAAAGTCTTTCTTAAACTGAAAGTCAAAATAACTTCTGATTGGAAAAAGAAAAGTTTTTATTGGGTTTGTGAAAGAGATTAACAAGGCTTTTGCCGGATATTTCTTTATCATTTTAAAGCTATAACTGCGTGTAATGTGGAGCCATTCTTTTAAAGGTATATTTCCCTCAGTTTTTGTTTTTTCTTTTAGGAAAGCATCCATTTCAGAGTTTGGTAAAAACTCAGGTAAGTAGTGAAAAAATAGATTTATTTCCAATACCGGGCTTATCATGAATTTATCGAAGGTAGCCTTGTTGCGAGCTATCCAAAAGGCAGGAAATAATAAAAATATCAGCAATGAAGAAACAATCAATTTTTTGCCCGAATTTTTGAAGTAAGCACCAAATGCAATAAAAAGTGGTAATGCTAAAATGGCGGGCCGCAGCATAAAGGCAAGTCCAAAGTTCAAAAAGGCTAAAAACCTTTGTTTGGAATTATTTTGAAGCAAATAATATACAGAAACAACCAACATCCATTGAAAGATGCTTTCAGTCATTACTGTATTGGTAAAAAATATTGAAGGAAGACTTAATGAAAATAGAGCACTTGCAAAAAGACTTGCTTTAAGATTTAACCCTAAGTTTTTTGAGATTAGAAATACCAAATAAATGATATGAACATTTAATGCGATTTGAAGCAATAACAACCACTGAATATTCAATTTGAAAACATACATAACCCATAATAAGGCAGGGTAAAGTGGGGTGCGCATGCTATCAGGATATAAATTATGGGGATTAGGGCTTTGGCTAAATGCCCCAAAATGGTAAAGGTTTTCTGCTATTTGAATATAACCCCAAGAATCGGGCATATAAATGCTAAAAGGATTATGGATTTGTATTAAAACAAAGTAGCCCAGTCTAATAACAAGCCCTATTCCCAGAATAAGCCACAAGTATTTTGGTATTTTTTTTAGCACGGCTCAAAAGTAGGGGTAAAAAAAAACCTCCTCGCAAAACGAGGAGGTTTAAAAACTAAATCATGAAAAATTAGTTTGCATTCACCGGTGTCGGCGTATAAATATCTGGGTTGGCAGGTACATTATCATTAGAGTTTATCTCTGATTGAGGATAAGGTAACCTTTGTGGAATGTTGGTAGCACCAGAGCCTGCTTTAATTGGAACTCCAATTAAGTTTTTGGTTCTTCTTAAATCATTCCAAACTTCAATTTGACCATATAATGACTTATATTTTTCCATTAAGATTCCTTTCTCCATTGAAGTGTTCTCTCCTGAACCATCATAATACATTCCGCCAGCTTGAAAATCTGTTCTAGCTAAAGCCTTATAAACATCACCTGCGCCGGTACCATAATTTGCATCATGCTCAGCTCTAACATTGTTTAAATGAGCTAGGGCTGCATCTAAGTCTCCGCCAGCCAATTCTGCTTCAGCAAGAATTAACTCATTTTCAACATATGAAAAAAGTGGAAAGCTTCCAGCAATATCAAATACACCTGATTGGTAATTTGGATCATATACCCCTCCGTAAGTATAGCCCCATGGGGCTGACGCTGGAGTAATGTAATAAGCGTCAAATCTACCTGACTCATCTGTTAAACTATCGCCAACATAATTGGCAGATGCTGGGTCTAGGATGTCTGCTAGATAGGCATCATCAGCAGTCATATAACCGCCTCTATACCAATCTAGGAATGAGTAATAAATATTCCACCTTCCACCATCTCCATAGCTGTAATCTGCTGGGTGTAAAGCCATCCAATCATGACCAGAAGAAATACCTATTGCAGCATAAGACTTAGCCATAGCAAAATCTTTAGTATGAAGGTAATACCTTGCTTTTAAAGAGTTTGCAACTTCAATCCAGCTTCCTGCAGAGGTTACCCCTGAAACAGAACCAGGAATACTTCCGATACCCGCTAAATTTATGATAGCATCATCTAATAAAGTTTGAAGACCTGCATAAACTGCAGCTTGACCATCATAACTTGGCTCAGGATAGGTTTCAACATCAGCAGCTTCTGAAAAAGGAACATCGCCCCAAAGTGAAGTTGCAGTTCCAATAGCATGGGCTTCAATTAATTGAGCAAAACCTTTTAAAGGTTTGTTGTTAAGGTCATCAGCCTTATCCTGAATTCTCCTAGCTTGTTTAACAGTTTCAGAGTAAAGTGTACCCCAAATGTTATCATAATCTCCAGAAGTGGTTGTGTAAGTGTTTAAGGCAATGTATTGTCTATCGCCTCCAGTAAATTGTCCTGACCAAATACATGCTGTTCTTGCCAATTCACCTTCGTGTACTAGTATGTCACCTAAAACCATACCTGAGGCCATTAAAGTGGCATCTGCATCGGTAAAGTTGTTAGGTTCCTCGTTTCTGTCTTCAACCAGTTTTTTACAACCAACTGAAAAAACGATACTTAATATTATAAATGGAATTAATCTTGTTTTCATTTTTTCCAATTTTTTCGATTAATAATTAATGGTGATTGAGAACATCCATGATTTAGTTCCTGGGTTAGAGAAGTAATCTAAACCTCTACCGTTTGAAACTCCTGTAAGGTTCATTTCAGGATCATTACCTTCAAATCCTCCTTCTTCTGGTGGAGTTTTCATCCATACAAAAAGGTTTCTTCCTGTAACGCCTAAGTTTATTGAGTTTAACTTAGTTTTTTCTTGGAATTTCTTAGAATTTATGGTATAAGAAAGACTTAGCTCTCTTAATCTAGTCCAAGAGGCATCATAAATGAACTGCTCAGAAACAGGACCAAATCCACCACCTAATCCATTATACCAAGATTGAGTAAGGGCAACTTCACCTGCACCAAAATCTTCTACATTTCCTCTAAATGGAGTGTTTGCAGGAATAATTGCACCGGTTGAAGTAACAAGATCAGTTCCATGGGTAACTTCATTAGAAACATCTTCATGGGTTCCAAAGTAGTACATTACACCTTTAGTACCACCCCACATATCCATTCCTTGAGCAGTTTCAAAAAGTACATTTAAGCTTAAACCTTTATATGAGAAGGTAGAACCAAAACTTCCTCTCCAATCTGGATTAGGATCTCCAAGCACACCTTCTTCTAAAGCTTGCTGCGGGAAACCATTTGCATCAAGCACTAAAGCAGAGTTTGGATCTTCAGGGTCAACTCTATCCCAACGGCCACCCCAAAGGACACCTAATTGTTCACCTTCAACGGCTCTAGATGAGGTTCCGGTGAAACCATTTAAGAATACAGAGGTAACGCCGCTTAGGCTTTCTACATTGTTTCTATTTCTAGAGAATATCAATAAACCATCCCATCTAAAGTCACCCATTTTTAGGATGTTAGCATTTAAGTCTAACTCAATACCATTATTTGTAATGGTTGCTGCATTATCCCATTTTGAAGAGAATCCTGTAGATGCAGGAACATCAACTTGGAAAATGGCACCTTCAGTGGTGTTGGTGTAATAAGTTGCACTTAAAGAGATTCTATTATCTAAGAATCTTAAGTCAGTACCAAATTCGATTTCTGTTTTTCTTTCAGGCTCAATATCAGGATTACCTTGGATTACACTTTCATAGATTGAACCTCCGTAAAGAGAGGCATCTAAGAATGGACCCCAACCTGAAGCACTACCTGCAGAAACATAATCTGTAGAAGTAATATAAGGTCTTGGTTCAATTCCTACTGTACCAAATGAAGCTCTTAACTTACCGAAAGAAAGAATATCATTATTAGATAAAGCATCTAACTGAGTGAACTGCCAAGCAGCAGAAGCACTAGGATAGAAAATAGAAGAATTAGGGAAAGTAGATGCATTTTCACCCCTTCCTGTAAATTCAAGGAAAAGTTGGTTATACATATCGAAATTTAACACTACATAAGATGCTGCAGTTCTTCTTTTCTCGATATAATTAAATGGTGATTTGTTTGTGGTAGTAACGTTATTGAAGTTTTGTGGCGGAGCATCTGTTACAATAAATCCTGCACTTGTACCTCCAACAGTTCTAAAAGACCTATCATTAAGTTGAAAACCAAAGATACCTGAAACTGAAATGTTCTCGTTCAAATACCTACTTCCTCTTAAGAATAAGTTTTGGGTTGTTTGGCTTTCAGTAAGTTCTTCATCATTTAACCTTCCTGAAGCTTCACTACCACCTGATCTGTAAGGGAAATAAGTTATCCTTTTGTCAGATGAGAAGTCTATACCCGCGTTATAAGTTAAGCTCCAAGCATTTGTAAAGTTATAAACCAACTCTGGGTTAATAATAAATCTATCAACTACTGAAGTGTTTATTTGCTCATTTATGGTCCAGCCTGGATTATTGTAAGTAGGAGCAGAATTACCTAGGTACCTTCTATAACCTCTATGGCTTCCTGCAGTAGGTGTATGATCAACACCGTTATAGACTTGATAGGTGCCTAAATAATCAGTATTGTCAAAATCTGCGGGAGTTCTTAAGTATCCAAGATATAGTCCATTTAAGTTTGATCCTGTTTGAACCCTGTTTGAATTGATATGAGAATACGTAGAGTTGATTCTACCTGAAAATTTCTCAGAAATATTTCTTTTGGCATTTACCCTTACAGATGTTCTTCTGTAATCACTGTTACCATTAAAAATACCTTTTTGATTAAAATCATTAAAACTTAAGTAGAAATTTCCTGCTTCTGTGGCATTACTTAATGATACTGAATTATCCCAGGAAATACCGTTTCTAAAAACTTGGTCTCTGTTTGCATCATTGTAAATATCGGTTGATCTTCTTCCTCCATGAAGAGTGTCACTTCCTACACCGGTCATTTGAGAATAGGCATTTCCATTGGCGTCGTAAACCACTTGTCCGGCGCCTGGAATAGCATAATAATTATTTCCGCTTTCAGCTTCAAAATAGGCAGAATATAGATCATTTCCATTGGCATCAAAATATTTGCCAGGGCCATCTATTACAAAATCTTCCCCACCTGGTCTGTCAGCAATTTTATCACCCCAAGTTAAGGCTGAGTTAGGATTATAAACTCCACCTGAACCTTGTCCATATGCCGACTGTTTTGGGTGTTCAATGTTTACTTGATCAATAGAAACAGCAGACCTTACAGATACGTTAAATGCTTTATCTGATTTGATATTAGCTTTTCCTGACTTAGTTGTAATTACAATTACACCATTTGCAGCCCTTGTTCCCCAAATGGCAGCAGCAGCAGCACCTTTAAGTACTTCAATGCTTTCTACGTCATTAGGGTTAATATCATTTAACCTCGATTGTTGAATTACGCCTCCCGTTAAATCATTATTCTGGTCAGCAGGGTCAAAAGCTCCATTTGCTCCCGTTGATCTTGATGAGTTAGTAATTGGAACACCATCAACAACTATAAGAGGCTGAGTGCTACCTGTAATGGTATTTTGCCCTCTAATCTGAATGTAGGCTCCTGCTCCTGGATCTCCTGAGGAACGATTAATTAACATACCTGATGTTTTTGCAGTCATACCTTGAATAAGGCCGCCTTCACCAGATTGGATTACATCGGAGCCACCAATACTACCTGCTGCAGACCCTTGTTTGTCCTTGTCTTTTTTAATACCCAAGGCAGAGACAGTAACAGTTTTTAAAGATTGTGCTGTTGGGGCCATATCAACACTAATCTCATTTCTTGAGCCAAGTGTAACAAACTGTGTTTGCATACCCAAGTAACTAATTTGAATAACTGTTTCAGGATTGTCGGGAACGTCGAGTTTATAGTTCCCATTAAGGTCTGTTAAAGTTCCAGTTGTGGTTCCTTTAACAGTTACAGTTGCTCCGGGAAGAGGCTCCTTTGTTTCAGAGGATTTTACTTTTCCCGAAATAGTTCTTGTTTGCCCAATGGCAAAGGCGCTCAAGCCAAAAAACAGCATGAACGCAAGAAGGTGTTTCATCTTCATAAATTTCGATTTTGAGTTTAACAACTAGAGTTTATTCATCTTTAGTTAATATAGAATTAACAAAAAGATTAATCAATTTTAAGAAAATAAATTTGACTTGTGTTGATTTTTTACAGAAAAAATAATCCTAAAATCGGATATTCGATTAAACTCAAAAAAAAGCCAGCAAAAAATGCCGGCTTTTAAAATTTATATTTTGGGGTATGATTACATCATTCCGCCCATACCACCCATTCCGCCAGGAGGCATCGCAGGTGCAGGATTGTCTTCCTTAATTTCAGAAAGAACACACTCTGTAGTTAATAGTAAACCTGCAATTGAAGAGGCATTCTCAACAGCTACTCTTGTAACTTTAGTAGGATCGATAATTCCTGCTTCAAGCATATTGGTATATTCATTAGTTCTGGCGTTGAAACCAAAATCACCTTTTCCTTCTTTAACTTTTTGGATAACGATAGAACCTTCAATTCCAGCATTTGCAACAATTTGTCTTAAAGGCTCTTCTAAGGCTCTTTTTACAATATCAACACCTGTTTTTTGATCGGCATTGTCAGTTGCAACATCAGATAAAGTTTCAATAGCTCTCACTAAAGCAACTCCACCACCTGGAACGATTCCTTCTTCAACAGCTGCTCTAGTTGCGCTTAGTGCATCGTCAACTCTATCTTTTTTCTCCTTCATTTCAGTTTCAGTAGCAGCACCTACATAAAGAACAGCAACCCCACCGGCCAATTTAGCCATGCGCTCTTGCAATTTTTCTTTGTCATAATCTGAAGTTGAAGATTCAATTTGAGCTTTAATTTGACCAACTCTCGCATCGATAGCAGCTTTATCACCTGCTCCATTTACTACAGTAGTATTGTCTTTGTCGATCTCAATTTTTTCTGCAGTTCCAAGATCATCTAAAGTTGCATCTTCTAGTTTTCTGCCAACTTCTTCAGAAATTACTTGACCTCCTGTTAAGATGGCAATGTCTTCTAACATTGCTTTTCTTCTATCACCAAAGCCTGGGGCTTTAACTGCAGCAATTTTTAATGAACCTCTTAATTTGTTTACCACTAAGGTAGCAAGAGCTTCGCCATCAACATCTTCTGCAATAATTAATAATCCTCTTCCAGATTGAGCAGTTTTCTCAAGGATTGGAAGAAGATCTTTCATGGTAGAAATCTTCTTATCGTAAATTAAGATATATGGATTTTCTAGCTCAGTAACCATTTTTTCTGTGTTGGTTACAAAGTATGGAGATAGGTAACCTCTATCGAATTGCATTCCTTCAACAACTTCTACAGTTGTATCGGTACCTTTTGCTTCTTCAACAGTAATTACACCTTCTTTTTTAACTTTAAGCATTGCCTCGGCAATAAGCTCACCAATTTCAGAATCGTTGTTGGCAGAAATAGTAGCTACCTGCTTAATTTTTTCGTTGTTATCTCCAACTTCTTCAGATTGAGATCTTAAGCTTTCAATAACACTTGTTACAGCCTTGTCAATTCCTCTTTTTAAATCCATCGGATTTGCTCCTGCTGCAACATTCTTAAGTCCGGCAGTAACAATAGCCTGAGCTAATACGGTAGCAGTAGTGGTTCCATCACCTGCAATATCAGCAGTTTTTGAGGCAACTTCTTTTACCATTTGGGCACCCATGTTTGCTACTGCATCTTCTAGCTCAACTTCTTTAGCTACAGACACACCATCTTTTGTGATTGTGGGTGAACCGAAACTTTTATCTATTACTACGTTTCTTCCTTTAGGACCTAAAGTTACTTTAACAGCATTTGCTAGTGCATCTACACCTTTTTTTAGCTGTTCTCTTGCGTCGGTATCAAATGTGATTTCCTTAGCCATTTTTATTCGTTTTTAATTTAAGTTCAACAATTATTTACTTCCTAAAACATCAGAGTTCCTCATGATAAGGTAGTCTTTACCTTCTAGAGAAATTTCAGTGCCTGAATATTTACCATAATAAACGGTATCACCAACTCCAACAGTAATAGGTTCGTCTTTTTTACCAGGACCAACTGCAACTACAGTTCCTTGTTGAGGTTTTTCTTTTGCGTTGTCTGGAATGATAATTCCACCTGCAGTTTTTTCTTCTGCAGCAGCAGGCTCTACTAAGATCCTGTCTTCATTTGGTTTAAATTTTACTTCAGCCATTTTATTTGAATTTAATATTTTAAAATTTCTGGATTGGGCTCAAATCGAATTTTATGCCACCACTAAATAGGCTGACAAAATTTAACCAATTAGAAAAATTAGGGCAAAAAAAATGTCAGTATGACAGCATACTGACATTTGAATATTTTGTTTTCTGTTTTTACTCCTCGCCTTCAGCAGGTGCAGCAGGCATTTGTTGGTTTTGAACAGGAACAGGTGCTGGATTATTTTGGAATGCTCCCGGATCAACAGCAGGAATTTCTCCTTCTACAAAACCTTTAATTTCACTTTCTTGAGCACCTTCTTCTATTGTGCCAGGAGTTTGTACAGCAGCGGCAACTAAACTTAAAACTAATAAAGCAATTGCTAAAGACCATGTTGCTCTCTCTAAGAAATCTCCGGTTCTTTTAACTCCCATTACTTGGTTTGATGAAGCAAAGCCAGATGCTAAACCACCACCTTTAGATTCTTGAATTAAGATAATGCCTGCTAATAAAACGCAAACAACTAAAATAAGAATAGCAATAAACGTATACATAAACTATTTTTTATTTGAACTTTTCAGCTCTTTAATTCGGGCTGCAAAGAAAACCTTTTTTTCCGGATTTTTACTCATTAATATTTCAAAGGCTTTTACAGCTTTTGAAATATTCCCTTGCTTGGCATAAATTTCTGCAAGTGTCTCGGTTACAAACGTTTCATCTTCTGCTAAACTTAGTTTTGCATTTTCAGGAGCAGAGAAAAATTGGGTTTGTTTTGGTGTGATTTGAGGGTCGTTTTGGATGAATTTTTCAATAATTGTTCTCTTTTTTTGCTTTTCGGTTTCGTCATCTACAGATGAATCAAACGTTTTTAACCAAGAGGAGAAACTTAACTTTTGATTTTTATTTAAACTTAATTCAACCTGCTCATCAATAATTTCTTCTGGGGCCTCATCCTTTTCTGAAGCTTCTAATTGAATGCTTGCTGAAACCGCATTAGAAATAATTTGCTTCTCCAATTCTTTTAGCATTTCAGCTTTTGCTTCATTATTTATTTCGTTTTCAGGCTGTGAATCTTCTTTACTTTCTTTTGTCTTTGCAGTCTCAATTTCAATTGTTTCTGGAGAAACCGGTTCTGGTTCTGGTATTTTTTCTTTTGGTGAGCTTGATTCTATTGAACTTTCTTTTTCGCCGGCAAGTGGAGAGGCTTCTTCATTTTGGTTTGGTAAAGTTTCTTCAGAAGTTGCAGTAATTTTTTCTTCAACCTTTTCGAAGGTATTTAGTAAAGTTTGTTTAAAAATGAAATCGAAAAAAGCACTTCTATTATTTACGAATAAGGCAGCTTGATTGATTGAGTTTTCGGTTTTGTAACTCTTTTGTGAGTGATTCAGCTTTGCTAGTAATTCATGAAAAATGCCACAATAAGGAAATTGATCTGTTAGTTGTATCAAATCGTTTTCTGATAAATCAGAAACATCTCCGGAAGTTACGGCATTATTTATTTTTTCTTGAAGACTTACCAATTTCCTATACTAGCGTTAAAAATATCTTGGATTATTTGATCATTGATTTGAGGAATTAATTCCGCCTCAACATCTGCTAAATTTCTAGAGCTTTCATAATCTTCAAACCTTGTAAAGGTTCTTTCAAAATCAACGTTATCTTCTTTGTTGTTAGTGTATCTTACCCTAATAGAGATTGTTAATCGGTTTAAAGCAGCAGTTTCATTTTGTTGGATGGCTAAAGGCTCCGTTTTATAATCTATTATTTCACCTTCAAATTGAATATCTCCAAATCTGTCAACTAAAGAAAGGTTTGTTTGTGAGAGAAAGTAGTCTTTTAAACTTTCGGTAAAAACCTGGCTTAAGGTTGGTTGAGCCAAAGGAGCGTTATTTGGAAAATATGCCACCGAAACTGTTTTAATATCAGGACTAATACTGGCTCCTGTAAATGAATAATTTACCTTGCAGGAATTCAAGAAAACAACAGCTATTAAAAAGAGTAGTTTTTTCAATTTAAATCGTATTCTTTGATTTTTCTATACAACGTTCGCTCTGAAATGCCCAATTCTTTTGCAGCATCTTTTCGCTTTCCATTATATTTTTCAAGTGCTTTTTGAATTAACTCTCTTTCTTTTTCTTCTAACGATAAAGACTCTTCTGTTAACTCTTCATGATCATCAAACTCACCTGGTGCATGAATTTCGTATTCTAAAGGAGAATTATTGTAAACAGGTTTGGCCGGAGCTAGTTGCAGTGGGGTTTTTCCACTTTCCTGAACATCATCATAAATTTTTTGAATTATCTCACTTTGCTCTTCAGACATGTTAACCTTTCCTTCTTTTACAAGGTCTAAAACAACCTTCTTTAAGTCTCCAAGGTCTTTTTTCATGTCTATTAAAAACTTGTATAGAATCTCGCGCTCGGTGAAGTCGTTTTTTTCTTCAGGTTTTTGGTAAACAGCAGGTAAATCACTTGAATTTCCAAAATCTGGCAAATACCTTATTATAACGTCTTGTGTTATTTCTCTATTTTGTTCAATAACAGAAATCTGTTCAGCCGTATTTTTCAGTTGTCTAATATTTCCTTTCCACCTGTATTCCTCTAGGATTTTAGCTGCTTCAGGAGTTAACCTCACAACCGGCATGCGGTATTTATCTGCAAAATCTGATGCAAATTTTCTAAAAAGTAGGTGAATGTCTTCTTTTCGCTCACTTAAAGAGGGCATTTTAATAGGAACAGAATTCAATCGGTAATATAAATCCTCTCTAAATTTTCCTTTTGAGATGGCCTCAGGAACATTTACGTTTGTTGCTGCTACTATTCTAACATTTGTTTTTTGAACTTTTGAGGAGCCTACTTTCATAAACTCACCGGTTTCCAACACCCTCAATAATCTTACTTGTGTTTGAAGTGGAAGTTCAGCAACCTCGTCTAAAAATATTGTTCCACCGTCGGCCTCTTCAAAATATCCTTTTCTACTTCCTTGTGCTCCAGTAAACGAACCTTTTTCATGGCCAAATAATTCGGAATCAATTGTGCCTTCAGGTATGGCGCCACAGTTTACAGCTATATATTTATTGTGCTTTCTAGGAGAAAGGCTATGAATTATCTGCGGCATTCTTTCTTTACCAACCCCACTTTCGCCAGCAATTAGTACCGATAAATCTGTAGTTGCAACTTGCGATGCAATATTTATAGCTCGATCTAAAAGTGGAGAGGTTCCAATAATTCCAAATCGTTGTTTTATGGATTGAATATCAACATCAGGCATATCCTACAGCTTTTCCTTTTAAGGTTGCAGCAGTGCAATCTTCTACTTTTACCAAGACGTATTCCTTCTTTTTATATTGTTCTTTAGGAAATACAATTACCTTGTTTTGCGAATTTCTGCCAAAAAGCTGCTCTTCGGACTTTTTTGAAGTTCCCTCAATTAGTACTTTAAATATTTTACCAATATCTTTTTTGTTGCTTTCTAAAGAGTGCTGCATTTGTATTGCAATAACTTCATTTAGTCGCTTAATTTTTGTTTCTTCTGGAATATTGTCTTCAAATTTTCGCTCAGCAAGCGTTTTGGGTCTTTCAGAGTATTTAAACATATACGCAAAATCGAACTTCACCTCTTCCATTAGGCTAAGCGTTTCTTGATGTTGTGCTTCTGTTTCACCACAAAAACCAGTAATAATATCGGTGCTCATTCCAACATCAGGCACAATTCTTCTAATCATATTCATCCTGTCTAAATACCACTCGCGGGTGTATCCTCTATTCATTTTTTTAAGAACTTCAGAATTACCTGATTGTACAGGAAGGTGAATGCAATTACAAATATTTTCATATTTAGCCATTACTCTGGCAACATCTTCAGTAAGGTCTTTTGGATGAGATGTTGAGAATCTAATCCTTAACTCTGGCGAAACTTGAGCAACCAATTCCATTAACCTCGCAAATGAAACAGCTTCCTCATCCGGATTTATTACTTCTCCTTTTTTTGTAATATTCCATCTGTACGAATCAACATTTTGACCCAATAATGTAACCTCTTTGTATCCTTTTTCAAGTAATTGCTTTGCTTCTGAAACAATACTCTTAGGGTCCCTAGATCTTTCCCGACCTCTAGTGAAAGGAACAACACAAAATGAACACATATTGTCACAGCCTCTCATAATTGAAATAAATGCAGAAACACCATTAGAGTCTAACCTTACAGGGCTTATATCTGCATAAGTTTCTTCTCTGCTTAAGAGTACATTTACGGCCTTTCTTCCATCCTCAATTTCACCAATAAGTTGAGGTAATGATCTATAAGCATCAGGGCCTGCTACTAAATCAACTAATTTTTCTTCTTCTAAAAGTTGAGATTTTAGTCGCTCTGCCATACAACCCAAAACACCTATGGTTAAGTTGGGGTTTTTCTTTTTTTCAGCATTAAGGTGTTTTAACCTGTTTCTTACCCTTTGCTCAGCATTATCTCTAATTGCACAAGTATTTAATAAAACTACGTTGGCTTCTTCTACATTATTTGTTGTTTCGAAACCTTCTTTATTTAGTATAGAAGCAACTATTTCGCTATCCGAAAAATTCATTTGGCAACCATAACTTTCTAAGTATAGTTTTTTTGTGCCGGGCCTTTCGTCTTTTAAAATCGTTGCAGAACCTTGAAGTTCTTCTCCTAATAATGTTTCAGTATTATTTTCCATTTCCATAATTAGCCGGCAAAATTAACGATTTACTCTTGGCTGTCAATATGACAGCTACTTCTTTAATAAATCTAAATTACGCTGATTGTTTTAAATTTTTTTCTTTGTAGCCCCAAAACCTCTAGTTGTTGGTTTTGTTTTTCAAAATAAAAGTATGGAGTTAGTTATTGTAGAATCGCCGGCCAAAGCCAAAACCATTGAGAATTTTTTAGGAAAAGGCTTTACCGTAAAATCAAGTTATGGTCACGTAAGAGATCTTCCAAAAAAAGAGAACTCCATAAACATTGAGAAAGGTTTTGCCCCAAATTATGAGGTGTTACCTGATAAGAAGAAAGTAATTAAAGAATTAAAGGAGTTAACCAAAAAAGCTGAAATTGTTTGGTTAGCTACGGATGAGGATAGGGAAGGAGAAGCTATATCATGGCATTTGGCTCAAGTTTTAGGCTTAAATCATGAAAATTCTAAGCGCATTGTATTTCATGAAATTACTAAATCGGCAATTCTTAACGCTATTAAAAATCCCAGAACAATCGATGAAAACTTAGTAAATGCTCAACAAGCTCGTAGAATATTAGATAGGCTTGTTGGATTTGAGATTTCACCTGTTCTTTGGAGAAAAGTTAAGCCATCGCTTTCGGCGGGCCGAGTGCAAAGTGTTGCTGTAAGGGTAATTGTTGAAAGAGAAAGAGAAATATTAGCTTTTAAACCTGAAAATTATTTTAAACTTAAAGTTGATTTCAAACTTGAAGGTGGTGAGATTCTAAATGCTGAATATCCCAATAAAATTGAAGATAGGGCTAGTTTAGACAAGATAATTGCTCAAATTTTAGAAGGTAATTTTAGTGTTGCCAATGTTGAGAAAAAACCAACAAAAAGGTCTCCTGCTCCGCCTTTTACTACATCCACTTTACAACAAGAAGCTGCAAGAAAATTAGGTTTTTCAGTTTCTCAAACCATGAGTGTAGCGCAAAGGCTTTATGAATCGGGTAAGATAACTTACATGAGAACAGACTCTGTTAACTTATCTGATACGGCAATTGCAGCTTCAAAAAATGAAATTTCCAAAAATTATGGATCTGAGTTTTCAAAGCCAAGAAAATATGCTACCAAATCCAAAGGAGCTCAGGAAGCACACGAAGCTATTAGGCCTACATACTTTAATATACATTCAATAGATGGGTCTAATCAAGAGTCGAAGCTTTATGATTTAATTTGGAAAAGAACAGTAGCCTCTCAAATGGCTGAAGCTCAACTGGAAAAAACAACTATTACTGTTTCAAATAACAAAGTTGATTTTAGGGCAACCGGAGAAGTGATAATTTTTGATGGATTTTTAAAAGTATATCAAGAATCAAAAGACGATGGAGACCAAGAAGAGGAAACATCAGGGTTGCTTCCACCAATAAAGGTTGGTGAACAATTGTTGTTAGAGGCATTTAATGCCACTGAAAAATTTACGCATCACCCTCCTAGATATACTGAGGCAAGTTTGGTAAAAAAGTTGGAACAGCTTGGTATTGGTAGGCCATCCACTTATGCACCAACCATAACCACAATTCAAAAAAGAGGTTACATCGAAAAAACAGATAGAGAAGGGGAGAAGAGAGAATATAATGTTGTAACTTATGATAAGAATAAAGGTCAAACTGAGAAAGTTCAAACAGAAGTTACCGGAGCTGAAAAGAAAAAATTATTCCCTACAGATATCGGAATGGTCGTTAACGACTTTTTAGTAGAAAATTTCCAAAAAGTATTGGATTATAACTTTACAGCAGGTGTTGAAAAACAATTTGATGATATTGCTGAAGGAGGACTGGAATGGGAAAAAATGCTTGAGGAATTTTACAACCCATTTAAAGAAAATGTAGAGGAGGCCATTGAGCATTCAGATAAAGCTACCGGTGAAAAATTACTCGGGCAACATCCAAAAACTGGCGAAAACGTTTATGCGAGGATAGGAAGGTATGGTCCTATGGTACAAGTAGGTGAAACCGATAGTGATGAAAAACCAAAATTTGCGAGTTTAAAGGCTCCACTTTCTATTTCAACAGTAACCTTAGAACAGGCGTTAAAATTGTTTGAACTTCCAAAAGCACTCGGTGAATTTGAAGGTGAAGGGGTTAATGTTGGTGTAGGTCGATTTGGCCCTTATGTAAGATATGGGAAAATGTTTGTTAGTATTCCTAAAGGCAAAGACCCATTAGAAGTTTCTTTAGAGGAAGCTATCGAATTAATAAAAGCCAAAAAAGAGGTAGAAGCAAATCGAATTATTAAACAATTCGATGAGGAAAAGAATTTAGAAGTACTTAACGGGAGGTATGGTCCCTACATTAAATTCGGCAAGAAAAATTATCGAATCCCAAAAGGGACCGAGCCCAAATCTTTAACTTATGAAGAGGTTAAAGAAATAATTGAGGCTCAGGATAAGAAAAAACGCCGTTAATGGAAATAGCACCTTTTTTTGAACCTGTTAATTTAAAAAACGAAAACTTTAAAGATGGCTTTTTAGGGCACCACACTCATTTTTTTCAAAAAGACCTTGAAAAAGAAAAGTTACAAGGCTTTGATTTAGCCATTATTGGGGTTCCTGAAGAAAGAAACGCAGTAAATAATAAAGGTACCGCAAAAGGGGCAGATCAGTTTCGGAAGTTTTTTTACCATCACACAACAGGAGTTGTTCAGCCCAAGCTTATTGACTTGGGTAACTTTAAACCTGGAGAAACAATCGAGGATACTTACACGGGTTTAACAAATGTATTGGCAGATTTGCTTGAGCTTAGAATTACCCCGATAATTATAGGAGGCAGTCAAGATATTACGTTTTCAAATTTTAAAGCTTACGAGCGTTCAGAACAACTTGTAAATATTGTTAGTATTGATAATGCATTCGATTTAGGTGATGTTGGAGATGATCTAAAGTCAAATGCCTTTTTAAATAAAATAATTCTTCATCACCCAAACTATCTTTTCAACTTTGCAAATATTGGTTATCAAACCTATTTTGTCACTCAAGAAGAACAGGAGTTGATGGCTAAACTGCATTTTGATACCTACCGATTAGGTGAAATTAGGGCTGATTTAACAGAAGCAGAACCCATTATAAGAAACGCTGATATCATCTCTTTCGATTTATCAGCAATTAGACATTCTGATGCTCCAGGAAATAAAAATGTTACTCCAAATGGTTTCTATGGGGAAGAGGCTTGCCAATTAACTAGATATGCAGGCTTAAGCGATAAGCTTTCTTCAATTGGGTTTTACGAACTAAATCCAAATGCCGATGAGCGAGGCCAAACCGCATACTTATTATCGCAAATGGTTTGGTATTTTATAGATGGCTTTTACAGCAGAAAGGATGAGGTTCCTGAAAGAGACAATAAAGAATTTTTGAAATATATTATTAATTCAGAAAAACACGAAAACAACTTGGTGTTTTTAAAGAACTTAAAAACTGATAGGTGGTGGATGGATATCCCTCATCCAAATAATAGTATTTTGAAATATAAAAGACATCAATTTGTTCCTTGTTCATACAAAGATTATTTGGCAGCATGCAAAGATGAAATGCCTGATAGGTGGTTAAAGACCTTTCAAAAGCTAGTTTAAACCCCACTATTAACAGGGTGTTAGCTGCTTGTTAAGTTAAATTTGTGTGATTTGATTTTTTATATATTTTAGCCACCCTTAATAATTATCGAGGAGCCTGCATGAGGAAATTATTGATATTATGGATCTTCTTGCTTGGTTTATTTAAAATAGCCGAAGCGCAACAAGATCCTCAGTTCAGTCAGAACATGTACAACAGGTTATTTCCAAACCCTGGAGTAGCCGGAACCAATGGAGCTATATGTGCTACAGTATTAGGAAGAGAACAATGGGTTGGTTTTGAAGGTCAACCCGGAACTTATCTGTTTACTGTACATGGTCCGGTTCCAATTTTAAAAGGTGGTGTTGGGTTATCAGTTGCTCAAGATCAAATTGGTCAATTTAAAGATTTTCACCTAAAGGCATCTTATGCTTATCATTTAGATATACCGGCAGTGTCAGGTCAATTAGGTATTGGTTTAGGTTTGGGAATGTTACAAAGGTCTATTGGCTCTGCTTGGGATGCTATTGATGATCCTGTTTTAGATCCATCAATTCCTGATCAAGGTTTAACTTCAAGTGCATTTGATTTAGATTTTGGAGCCTACTTTGCGAATAATGATTTGTATGCAGGTATTTCTGCTACCCACATTCCGAGTGCAAATTTACAAGGTGTTGCAGGCAATAATGGAGTTGAGATAGCTCGCCATTATTATTTGATGGCAGGTTATAATTATGATAGGTTGTTGCCAAATGTGGTTTTCCAGCCCTCAATTTTTGTTAAGTCTGATGGAGCTTCTGCTCAAATGGATATTAATATATCTGCAGTATACAATAATTTATTTTGGGGAGGTATTACTTACAGATTGCAAGATGCTGTTATACCAATGGTTGGTGTAGATTACCAAATGGGTGGAACAGGATTAGGAGGTGGTACCTTAAGAATTGGATATGCTTACGATGTAACAACCTCACTAATTAGAACTGGGAGTTCAGGTTCTCATGAACTATTATTAAACTATTGTTTTAATATACCCAAGAAAATAAAAATCGAAAGACATAAATCAGTTCGATTCCT